>NZ_AJTN02000020.1 GCF_000305495.1 Peribacillus psychrosaccharolyticus ATCC 23296
CCCATCATTCTGCCGCAAACTCGGTTTGATTCTTCCCGAACGAGCTAAACATTCTTCCCTAAATCTGATTAATTCTTCCCTACGCTTGAATCGGCTGCCGAAAAGGAGTATCTGGCTCTTTAGATACCCTTTTTTATAACCCCGAACTTGAAAAACGTGATCGACTGATTTCAACAGCTTGGTTTGGACATCTTGAATCCTCTATTCCTTACCAAGGAGAAAACATTCTCCCCTAAGGTTGACTGTTTCTTCCCTACCTTGAATAGGCTGCTAAAAAGTTACATTCCTAACGTAAAAAAAGCAAACCCGTCATTTCTGTGGGTTTGCTTCGTCTTTATTTCTTTTCTTTGCTTTCTAGTATGAGGGTGACGGGGCCGTCGTTGGTTAGTTGGACTTGCATCATGGCTCCGAATTGGCCAGTTTCGACGGTTAGGCCTTTTTGGCGGAGTTCGTCGTTAAACTGTTCGTAGATGATGGTTGCTTCTTTTGGACGAGCGGCGTCCATGAAGTTCGGGCGGCGGCCTTTGCGGCAGTCTCCATACAACGTGAATTGTGATATGGACAGCACCGATCCACCGACATCAAGCAATGAAAAATTCATTTTTTCATTTTCATCTTCAAAGATTCGCAGGTTTGCGATCTTTTCAGCCAAGTATGCTGCATCTTCACTCGTATCGCCATGTGTAACGCCGACTAACACGACAAGTCCACTGTCAATTGCGCCAATAATTTGTTCATCGACAGTGACGCTTGCTGCCTTGGAACGTTGAATTACTACTCGCATGTCAGTTCAAAACTCCTTAATTCATGTTCCGTCTTACCGAATAAATATCAGGAATTTGCTTAATCTTATCGACAACCTTCTGCAGGTGGCTGATATTCGTAATTGATATGACCATGTTAATCGTAGCCATCTTGTTGCGATCAGACTTTCCAGAAACGGAAGACATATTCGTTTTGGCCTCAGCAACCGTCTGTAAGACTTCATTAAGCAAGCCGCGGCGGTCATAGCCGGTAATCTCAATTTCAACATTATATTCTTTATGTGAATTTAAATCTGTTTCCCATTCAACAGGAATCAAGCGATCTTCTTCGCCGCTTTCAAGATTAGTACAGTCCGTCCGGTGTATTGATACACCGCGGCCTTTCGTAATAAAGCCGACAATTTCGTCGCCGGGAACCGGGTTACAGCACTTCGACAAACGAATCAGCAGATTATCAATGCCTTGTACACGGACGCCGGATTCACGTTTCTTCGTATGACTGACTGTTTTGACTTCAGATACTGCTTCTTTCAAATCTGTCAGCTGATCTTGTTCTTTTTGTTTGCGTAATCTCTCGGTCAAGCGATTGGCAATCTGTAATCCGGTTATGCCATTGTAGCCGACTGCGGCATACATATCGTCTTCATTGGAAAAATTAAATTTCTCTGCTACACGTTTTAGGTTTTCTGGCGTCAGGACTTCTTTCAGATCGAATTCCATCTCTTTGATTTCGGAAGCAACCATTTCGCGGCCTTTTTCAATATTCTCTTCACGACGCTGTTTCTTAAAGAATTGACGGATTTTATTCTTCGCCTGTGATGTCTGGGTCATCTTCAGCCAGTCTGGACTCGGTCCATACGAATGCTTAGATGTCAGAACCTCCATGATATCACCGGTTTTCAGCTTATAATCAAGAGGGACAATCTTGCCATTCACCTTCGCACCAATTGTTTTGTTTCCAATTTCAGAGTGAATTCGGTACGCAAAATCAATCGGGTTCGATCCAGCAGGCAGCTCAATAACATCGCCCTTCGGTGTGAAAATAAATACCATATCAGAAAATAGATCAATTTTTAATGACTCCATAAATTCTTCAGCATTGGTCGCGTCATCTTGGAATTCAAGGATTTCACGGAACCATGTCAACTTATCTTCAAGTGAAGCTTGTTCGGTGATTTCCTTGCCTTCTTTATACGCCCAGTGCGCAGCAACCCCGTACTCAGCAATTTGGTGCATTTCCGAAGTCCGAATTTGCACTTCAAGCGGATCCCCTTTAGGGCCAATTACTGTGGTATGCAGCGATTGATACATATTCGGCTTTGGCATCGCGATATAGTCCTTAAATCGGCCTGGCATTGGCTTCCAGCACGTATGAATAATTCCAAGAACCGCATAGCAATCCTTAATGCTGTTCACCACAATCCTTACTGCCAGCAAATCATAAATCTCGGTGAATTGCTTATTTTGCACGACCATTTTACGATAGATGCTGTAAATATGTTTCGGACGGCCGGAAATATCCGCCTTTATATTTACATCCGTTACCTCTTGGCGCACCTCATCGATGACGCCGCTTAGGTATTCCTCGCGCTCGGCACGTTTTTTCTTCATCAAATTAACAATCCGGTAGTATTGCTGAGGATTCAAATAACGTAAAGCTGTATCCTCAAGCTCCCATCGGATAGCGCTGATTCCGAGACGATGTGCAAGTGGTGCAAAAATTTCAAGCGTTTCATTTGAGATTCGACGTTGTTTCTCCTGAGGAAGATGCTTTAACGTCCGCATATTATGAAGACGATCAGCAAGTTTAATTAGTATGACACGAATATCCTGTGCCATGGCAACGAACATTTTCCGATGATTTTCAGCCTGCTGTTCTTCCTGCGATTTATATTTAATTTTCCCAAGCTTTGTTACACCGTCAACCAGCATGGCGACTTCTTCGCTGAAGTTTTCGGCAATATCTTTAAGGGAAACTTCCGTATCCTCAACCACATCATGTAAAAAACCACCAGCTATCGTAGCGGGGTCCATTTCTAGGTCAGCAAGGATTCCAGCAACCTGGATGGGGTGGATAATATACGGTTCGCCTGATTTGCGAAACTGCTCACGATGGGCATATTCCGCATATTTATAGGCCCGGTATATGAAATCCGCTTCATCCTGGTCTAAATATTGCTTTGCCCGTTCCACAACCTGATCGGCTGTCTTTATTTGATCATTAGCCATACAATTATCACCTTTACCCCACTTTAAACGGTTAACCGTTTAAGGTTGATTGGTTACACCATTTGCAAACAGAAAAGAAACGTAAAAAAGCCACTAGCAGGCTGCTATTTTCAGCAAAACGTGACAATTTTTGCAAACTTCCTATGCAATTTCCTTTAGATGTCGATCATCTATCTATCCATAAATCATTAGCAGCATCAAGGTTCTTCTAAAAAATACATTATTGTTACTATTATCAAGAAAATACGGCCGTATGTAAAGTGATAAACAGGGATTTTCTCTATTATAAAGCTATTTTTTTCTGGAAATTAGAAAAAAAACTTTTTTTATATTAAAAAAGGCACCTAAAAATCAGGTACCTGCGTTTATTAGTAAGTCATTAAACTACGAACGTCATAACCAGTAAGTTTGTCTTTACCATCAAGGTAAGATAACTCAATTAAGAAAGCAATTCCGGCAACAATGCCGCCTAGTTCTTCAACTAGCTGAATGGTAGCTTCGATGGTTCCGCCTGTAGCAAGAAGATCATCTGTAATTAGTACGCGTTGTCCTGGCTTAATTGCGTCTTTGTGAATCGTCAAGACATCTTTACCGTACTCTAGACCGTATTCAACTTTTACGGTTTCACGTGGTAATTTTCCTTCTTTACGAACAGGTGCAAAGCCTACTCCAAGTGCATAAGCAACTGGACATCCGATGATGAATCCGCGTGCTTCCGGTCCAACAACGATATCAATGGCTTTATCTTTTGCGTATTCGACGATTTGATCTGTCGCAAAACGATAAGCTTCACCATTTTCCATAAGACTTGAAATATCTTTAAAGCTAATGCCCGGCTTCGGCCAATCAGGCACAATTGTAATAAAATTCTTTAAATCCATTCTGTTGCTTCCTCCTCAGGTCTGCTAGAAACAGATACCTTTTTGTTAAGCCATTCGAATAATTGCTGATAAGAAGAATATACAAGCTCTTGTTCAAGCTCAAATTGCTCATTCTTACGTCTATATGAATCTGATTCACTTAAGTCGCGTTTGTTCGTCTGGCTGCTTAGTTCAATAAGCCCATTCTCTATTGTAACAAAATCTAGTTCAAAAAACACCTGTGAGATAAAATCAATCGTATGACGCGACCAGCCACGGTATTTTGCCAGTTCGTCTCCACGCTTTTTAATATCGAATGGTCCTTTTTTTGCTAGGAAAGCATAAAACCATTTAAAATGGTCTCTCGTTGGCATCGTCGCTAAGAAATTATCCTGCTGATGGTGAAAATGAGCATAAATCCGTTCGGGATGCTTATCAGTCAGCAGGTTATCAATATGCGCTCGTTCTGGAGGCATATCCATTAAGATAATACTGCTTCCGTCAATGTCCACATTTTCGGCCATAACCGCATTAGGGATATATAAAACATCTTCAGTGGTTTCTAAGAATGGGTACTGCTTGAATGTTGACTCATTAAAGACGATGACTTTTCGATTCTTAACTGGTGTTTCAGTCAGCCATTTATTCACCTGACTACTTCCACGATGATCAAAAAGCTGCCAATGATCCACGCATATATCTTTTAAGAAAATCTGCGGTTTACGATTATTGTTCCATTCGTTAATCGAAAGTTCCCCAATAACAGAAACTGCCGAGATTGGTGAGATATGGTCGGCGGTATCACCAAGACCAAAACCAATACCATCTAACACATCTGGCGTTTCCTCAAGAACTAATTTCAAATGGTTATGGTTGGAACCTATTTTCCGCACCGATGATAAATGAACCTGTTCAATCAAAATCCGCGGTTTAGGATTTCCCATCCCGAATGGAGCTAATAAATTCATTTCTTCAATCGATTGTATGGAGATATCAGCAAGGGTCGTCTTGCCATCTAATTTCGTAACCGGTGTCCACTGCTCTTCAGTCAGCTGCTCATCTGCAAGTGCACAAAGACGGCTGCGCAGTTCTTGTACATCCTCTATTTTCAATGTCATTCCAGCTGCCATCGGGTGTCCGCCAAAATGCGGAAGCAATTCACGACAGGTTGATAGATTCTTAAACAGATCATAGCCTTCAATACTCCGAGCAGATCCTTTCGCCAGACCTGTTTCAGGATCAAAGCTAAGGACGATGACCGGACGATAAAAGCGGTCGACCAAACGCGAGGCAACGATGCCGACAATACCAGCATTCCAGCCTTCGCCGCCAATCACTAACACACTGTTTGATTCAATTGGAAAGTTCGTTTCCACTTCATTAATCGCGTGTTCGGTAATATCCGCTACAATCGCCTGACGTTGTTTATTAATCTCGTCAATTTCATCAGCTGCAACATTTGCCAGGCTTTGATCATTCTCCATTAATAAATCAACCGCTGGATCGGCATCTCCCAGACGACCAACAGCATTGATCCGCGGTGCGAGACCAAAACCAATTGACTCTTCAGTTAGGGCTTGCTGCTGTATACTCGCTTTTTTCATCAGCGCAATCAGACCTGGACGTTTTGTCTGACGAAGCTTTTCGATTCCACGAGCAGCAATTAGTCTGTTTTCACCAAATAGCGGAACAAGGTCAGCAATCGTTCCAATCGCGGCTATTTCTAGTAAATCCTCCGGAAGCTCGCCAAGAAGGGCATGTGCAAGTTTAAGCGCCACACCCACTCCAGCTAAATCCTTAAACGGATATGGATTATCTTCAAGTTTCGGATGAATGATGGCAAGTGCATCAGGAAGGACAGGACTCGGTTCATGGTGATCTGTGACAATATAATCTATGCCCAGCTCTTTCGCGAGATCTGCTTCCTCAATGGCTGAAATGCCTGTATCAACCGTAATCATGAGCTTAACGTCCTGTTCAGCGGCAAGCCTGAAGGCCATTTCATTCGGACCATATCCTTCACTAAAACGGTTTGGTATATAAAAATCGACATTGGCACCAAGCTTGGTCAGGGTTTCCATCATGACGGTTGTACTGCTGACACCATCTGCATCATAATCACCGAAAATCCTGATTTTTTCTTGGCTTTCAATCGCTCTATGAATGCGTCCTACTGCTATGTCCATATCTTTTAATAGATACGGATCATGGAATTCTTGTTTTTTTATAAATAGAAATGAACGCGCTGCTTCAACTGTATCCAAACCGCGGTTCACTAATAATGTTGCAACCAAAGGTGTGATATGAAGCTCTTGAGCTAATACTTCGACTATATTTTGATCAGCGGTCTGTAAATTCCACCGCGATTTTGATTTCAACAAAAAAAATCACCCCTCAAGCATACAATTATATAAAAATTGCTGAAGGGTTTCAAATAAATTCTTTTTTTGATGGATTATTATTCCTTAACTTCGACAGGCAGTACATCTTCTGGATGTTCTTTTTCTAGATGTTTAACTCTCCGTTTCAATGTAAAAATACTTCACGCTTCCAATTGAGCCAACAATGATTCCACCCATTAATACCGAGCCTAAGATCACTAGTATCAATGGAAAATCAGTCTCACCGAACATATAATTAACCGATACAGGATCTACATTAATCACGGCAAAAATCGACACTAAAATGGCAAAAACTATTCCCAGTAAAAACATCCACTGCATTTTCATCGACATCATTCCCCCTTTTCTCTTTCTCCTCCATTCCCAGATATGGGAAGTGAATAAACATACTAACTATAGCATATTGCAAAATGGGCGGTATGATACATCCGTGAGACAGGGAAAGCCCAAATAAAAAACAGCCCGCAGAATGGCTCTGCGAACTGTTTTTCTAGTTATTAAACTTGGCCTTCTAAGCTTTTCTTCTCATCAGGCACAGTTTTAAGGGTGCCTTTTTGTTTAAGTTCTTTGTTTTTCAGATCAAGCCAGAACTGAGATGCAATGAAGATAGATGAATAGACTCCGCAAAGCATTCCGATTAAGAGTGCAATGGAGAAGTTCCGAATTGATTCACTTCCGAAAATCATCAGTGCAATAACAGCAATTAATACAGTTAAAACGGTATTAATGGAACGTGTTAAGGTTTGGCGAATACTGATGTTGACGATTTCGACAAGTTCTTCGGTTGTCTTGATCTTCTTCTTAGAGCGCATGTTTTCCCTGATTCGGTCAAAGGTAACAATCGTATCATTGATTGAATACCCGACGATGGTCAGAATCGCAGCAATGAAGGTAATATCCACTTCCAGCCCGAGTACACTGAAAATCGTAATAACAAAGAATGCGTCATGCAAGAGTGAAACAACAGCTGGCAATGCCATTCTCCATTCGAAACGGATGGATACGTATAAGATAATACCCAGTGAGGCAATCCCTACAGCTTTCATCGCATTTTTGGCTAATTCTTTCCCAACTGCTGATGACACTGTGCTGATATTGGGCTCAGTGTTATAAAGAGCGGTAAACTCTTTCTTCAAATCTGAGATTTCCTCTTTATTAAGTTCCTCATTCAGACGAACAATTCCGCCTTCATTATTGGTTCCTGATAGGACGATACTTTCTCTTTCATAGCCTAGCTTATCAAAGTCTGCCTCAATTTGTTCTTGAGTCAGTGATTTCTCTGATGTGAAGTCAACCCGAGTACCGCTGGTAAAATCAATGCCTAAATTTAATTTAAAGACAAACAAGAAGATAATTCCGATTACCGTCAGTGCGATTGAGAATGCGTAGAATTTTTTTCTATGCTTCACAAAATCGAATTTATCAAAATGTGTCGGCAGGGTATAAAGAGTTTTCTTCTCAGCTAGAGAATGAATATCTTTTTTCCTAGTTCCGAACCAGCCTGGGTGATTGTTGAAAATGTTGCTATTCACCCAAAGACCCATGAAGAAACGTGTTCCATAGACAGCTGTTATGAAACTCATCAAAATACTGATTATCAGCGTGGTCGCAAATCCTTTGACCGAGCTTGTTCCATAGACGAACAATACGCCTGCTGCCAGTAATGTGGTTAAGTTGGCATCCGTAATAGTCGCCAATGAATTTTTATTACCTTCTTTAAAAGCAGCTTTCACGGAACGGCCAAGCTTAAGCTCATCCTTAATCCGTTCATAGGTAATAATATTGGCATCGACTGCCATCCCGACTCCGAGAATTAATGCAGCGATCCCTGGGAGCGTCAGCACGGCATGCATCCAATCAAAGACGAGCAGTGTAAGGAAAATATATATAGAAAGCGTTACAACGGCAATAAAGCCTGGGAAACGGTAATACACGAGCATGAATAGGAAGATTGCTGCAATCCCGATCACTCCAGCAAGAACGGTATCTTGGAGTGCTTTTTCACCGAATTGAGCACCGACAGACGTCGAGTACTTTTCAGTAAGGTCAACTGGCAATGAGCCGGCATTTAACAGATCCGCCAGTTCTTTTGCTTCTTTTACGGTAAAGTTACCTGTGATATTTACTTTATTCGTCGTAAATACTTCCCTCACCGTTGGGGAGGAAATCATATTATCCGTTGTATCTGGTTTTTGAATTGAATCCTTGCCTTCTTCAAAATCCAGCCAGATTGCTAATACATTCGTTACAACAGGAGTTTCTGGCATGGCAGAAATTTGTTCAGAAATTTTCTTGAACTTTTCCGGATTCTTCAAGGTTACTTCAACAACTGGTTTATTGTCCATGTAGCCTTGCTTCGCTCCGCCTTCTTTTAAATCATTCCCGGTCATCATTTCTTTGTCATTATAATCACGGAAAGATAATTTCGCTTGAGTTGAGAGAATTTTACGCGCGTTGTCTTGGTCTTTTACACCAGCCAGCTGCACACGGATTCGATCTTTTCCTTCTACTTGGATCGACGGCTCACTTACACCGAGGACATCGATACGTTTACTTAGGGCTTGAGCGGTACTTGTTAGAACCTCCTCATCAACCTTTGAGCCATCAAGTGTATCTACCTCATACAAGACTTCAAAACCGCCTTGTAAATCCAGGCCGAGCTTAATTTCGTTTAGAATGCCTTTTGAAGTCGTTCCAATTGCTGCAAAAATGACAATTGCAATTAAAAAGAACGCAAGTATCCTACTTCTTTTTACCATTATGTAATTGGCCCCTTTCTTTCTCACACGCCATATCCTGGATGCAATAAACGTCATCTAAAAACGTAAAACAACGGTTCTATCAAGGAACTGAATGAGCGAGGTAATTGGTTATATCCGTCTTTTTATCCATGCAAAAATTTACAAAATTCGCTAAAAGAATTGCAACATCACTATTATGAGACAATTTGAAACAACTGTCAATTTAAGAATCGGACTTTTTCCTTTTTTAGGCAAAAAAAATCCCCGCTGCCTTGGCGGGTTAATCGACGACTTATTTTTTCAGCACTTCTTCTAAATCTTCAGAAGAAATGGACCGGTACGCTTGGACGGTCTTATACGTCATATACTGACTGCTGGTTAAAGAGATAATATCGGCAGCCACTTCATAGAGGCGGGTAGATTCTTTTGGCTTTTTCCATTTCTTCTTAAGCAGACACAACCAAATATCCTCAATACTCACTTCATTTATGCCGTACATCCTAAATTCTTCGTACTTACTTTTTAAAAAGGGCCTGACTTCAGCATAGTAATGCTGATACGGATGGTTCATCTCCACACTTAACCCTCCATTCAAATTAACTTCTCCCTGCTTATTTATGCAAATTTCGGGAAGCCTGTCATGCTTTGTCCAACTCTTCATATAGTTAATTGTATATGAAAACAGTTTTTTTGAGAAGGCGAGGATGACTGAATGTCCAAATTTTTCAAGGGAACTCTGATTTTATTGCTGGCAAGTTTAATCGTACGTATTCTCGGGTTCATCAATCGAATTGTTGTAGCCCGTTTTATTGGCGGTGAAGGTGTCGGGCTCTATATGATGGCCCTTCCGACCTTATTTCTTGTTATCAATATTACGCAAATCGGTCTTCCAGTAGCGATCTCTAAGTACGTTGCCGAGGCAAGTGCTAAAGGCGATGAGCAAAAAATCAAAAAAATACTCGTTGTCTCATTAGGATGTACCTTTTCGCTTTCTCTGATATTCACACCATTGCTAATCATTTTTGCGCCTTGGCTTTCAGAAACGCTATTTACCGACTCCCGAGTCGTCTGGCCTTTGCGGGCAATTGCCCCCATTGTTCCCATTATAGCGATTTCATCTGTTCTGCGCGGATATTTTCAAGGAAAACAAAACATGCAGCCTTTTGCTTTCTCTCAAGTCATTGAGCAAGTGGCACGAATCACCTTCATTGCTGTCTTAACCAAAGCCTTTCTTCCATATGGGATTGAATATGCAGCAGCTGGTGCCATGCTTGCCTCCATCATTGGGGAACTTGTCTCTCTGGTTTATTTACTGACAAGCTTTAAACTGAAAAAACATTTTAAATTTCGTAAAAAATTCTTTTCTTCGATAAGATCAGGAAAAGACACACTTCGAGAATTAATGGGGATTGCCATGCCCGCAACCGGCAGTCGGTTAATTGGTTCGGTTGCTTGGTTTCTAGAACCGATTGTCGTAGCACAAAGCTTGGCCGCTGCTGGAATCGCAACATCCATCGCGACGATGCAATACGGGGAATTAACGGGTTACGCCTTGCCGCTGCTCATGCTTCCTTCATTTGTAACCTCATCACTCGCGACCTCCCTTATCCCAGCCATTAGTGAAGCAAATGCCAGAGGGGATATGGCGTTAGTCGAACGGCGGATGCAGCAGACGCTGTGGATTGCTTTTGTCACTGGTTCCCTCGCCGTGGTTACGTTATTTGTTTTAGCTGAGCCGCTGTTAATTCTGATGTACGGTTCATCAAGTGCCGCGGTTTTCATTAAGTTTCTTGCACCATTTTTCATTTTGTATTATTACCAGTTCCCGCTTCAATCCATCATGCAGGCGCTTAACCTAGCAAAAGCAGCGATGTTCAACAGTATGGCCGGTAATGTCTTAAAAATAGCCGTCATTTGGGTTCTTGCTTCGAAAGAAAGTATGGGAATTATGGGCGCAGCCATTGGGATTGGTACAGGGGCCGTTTTGGTTACCTTGCTCCATTTCTCCACGCTGTTAAAAGTTGTTCCGTTCACCTTACGAGTGAAACCTTATTTAACAGTCACCTGTATCGCTTTGTTTTCCGGCTTTGGGGGTCATTATACCTACCATACACTATTAGCAGGGCAGCAGCTGACAATCACCACCCTGCTGTCTCTGAGCGTTATCTGCACCTTGTTTTTACTCTTGATGGTGCTTACAGGTCAAATCAGAAAATCTGCCATGGTACGTATCCCGGTCATTGGACATTTCCTATCTCGATTTACTTTCCGCTAGGTTACTTTTCATCAATAAAAAGGGTGCCGTCCATGTACGTGGCGAGTGAGATGAGTTTTTCATTATGGTACCCTTTCTTTTTTAATTCCTGCCGCAGCCATTTCTCGTCTTTATTTATTTCCTTTAATACTTTTTTTTGAATTACACCATCCATAATTAACGGGAAAGGGGATAGGCCTTGTTTCTTCATTTCTTTCTTCTCGAGTATTGACAGCTCACCAGATGTCTCAAGAATGGCATATTCAACATCACTTACATTAAATACACCTTGTCCACGGAGCTGCGCAAGTAAATCGTCGAGATTATACCGCTGCTTCCGCATCATGCTTTCATCAATTATGCCCTTGTTGATGATAATGACCGGGTCACCGTCTACAAGACTGCGAAATCGTTTACTTTTAATGGAAATATACGCAAAAACTATCTGGATCACCATCAAAATTCCCATAGGAAAAACCGAATCTAAAATGGTTGCATCATGATTTTCGATAGCCCCCACGGCCAAGTCTCCAATCATAATGAATACCACTAAATCTAAGATACTTAGCTCGCCGACCTCTCGCTTTCCCATCACCCTAAAAATAATTAATATAGCTACATACATAATAAATGTTCTCGAGCCCATTAAACCAAAATCATGCATATAGGACCCTCCTTAATTGCTAACAATCTGCTTAGTATGCAATGAACGGGTTCTAAATATTCGATTAGCGGAATATGCTTGTACAAAGGCAGCACTGGCATGCCATATGATATATGAAGGGAGTCGAAAACCATCGAAACAAAACAAATGGGTACTGCGATTATGTACGGGCTTGCCGTTATCTTTGTCATTGCCATTGTCACAAGCTTCATCTTTGCCACCTTGCTGCGCTTTACAAACATCCAAGAAAGCTCGCTCACATACATTATTATGGCGATCTCGTTTTTAGCGCTTTTCATCGGAGGATTCATCTCTGGCGGCAAAGGAAAAAAACAAGGCCTAGTACTTGGCGGCGGGACTGGGATCCTATACTTTCTCATCATCTTTATTTTTCAATACCTTGGCTATGACACGCTCTTCACGTTTAAACAATGGGTCTACTACGCCTGTTTCATCATTACAGCTATGATGGGCGGCGTCCTTGGCGTAAACGTCAGCTCCAACCGCACATCTTAAATTAACCCCGAACTGGTTACCGGTTCGGGGTTTACTTTAGTATGACAGACCGATACTTTAGCCAGTTTGACTGATTAACTTGACCCGTTGACTGATACCAACCCCAGTTAGACTGATATACATTCTAGACCGATACTATTCTCTATTCGCTTCCAAGGAATAGAGACAGAAAATTTTACCTTCCTACGCACAAAAAATTAAATGTGTCTAAATATCGAATTATATAAAAAAGCCAAAAAAAAGCGAATTTACCCCATAAAAAAACGGTTCCCCCGGAGGAACCGTTTTGTTGGTACTGGTTTTAGAAAAGTTAGACTAATTCTTTTTCCGGTGCGCTTTCCGTCACTTCACGGATTGCTGAACGGTCGTATGTAAGTCTGCTTCCATCACCACATTTAAGAACGATTTTCGTATCATCAATTGAATCAATGAAACCATGTAAACCGCCGATAGTAACGATTTTGTCACCCTTTTTCAAGCTTGACTGCATAGAAGTAACAGCCTTTTGACGTTTTTGCTGCGGGCGGATTAACAGGAAATAAAAGATTACGAACATCAAAACTAATGATATTATTGAACCATATTGACCCATCTATCTCACTCCTTTCTTTGTGTAATATTTATTAGTTAAAAGTTTTTCGCGTTCGGTTTATTGAAACCGTACTGTTCGAAAAACTCCTCTCTAAAGTCTCCAAGACGATCTTCACGAATGGCTTGTCTCACTTGCTCCATTAAGTTTAACAGAAAATGAAGGTTATGGTAAGTCGTCAGACGAATTCCAAACGTTTCTTCACATTTAATTAAATGACGGATATACGCACGGCTGTAATTTTTACACACATGGCAATCACAATTTTCGTCGATTGGTCCGAAATCACGCGCATACTTTGCGTTTTTCACAACTAAGCGACCTGTTGACGTCATTAATGTACCATTACGAGCAATTCTCGTCGGTAGTACACAATCAAACATATCCACACCGCGGATGGCACCGTCAATCAATGAATCCGGTGAACCAACACCCATCAAGTAACGTGGTTTATCAGTTGGAAGCAGCGGAGTCGTGAACTCAAGCACTCGGTTCATAATATCCTTCGGTTCCCCAACTGAAAGTCCACCGATTGCGTATCCAGGGAAATCTAATGAAACAAGATCTTTTGCGCTTTGTCTACGCAAATTCTCATATTCTCCACCTTGTACAATTCCGAATAGGCCTTGATCATTTGGACGTTCGTGAGCATTTAAACAACGTTCTGCCCAGCGTGATGTACGCTCCACTGATTTCAACATATATTCTTCAGTAGCAGGGAATGGCGGACATTCATCAAAAGCCATCATAATATCTGAACCAAGTGCATTTTGAATCTGCATCGCTTTTTCCGGAGATAAAAACAGCTTATCGCCATTAATATGGTTACGGAAATGGACGCCTTCTTCTTCAATATTGCGGAACTTACTTAAAGAAAACACCTGAAAACCGCCGGAATCCGTTAAGATTGGACGATCCCAGTTCATAAACTTATGCAGCCCGCCTGCTTCTTGAACGATATCATGACCTGGACGAAGCCAAAGATGATACGTGTTGCTCAAAATAATTCCAGCACCCATTTGCTTAAGATCCTCTGGTGACATTGTCTTAACTGTCGCCATTGTTCCTACCGGCATAAATGCAGGTGTATCAAACGAACCATGCGGTGTATGGACGCGTCCAAGTCTCGCACCAGTTTGCTTACATGTTTTAATAAATTCATAACGAATTGCTGACAAAGCATTCACTCCCTAGCCTCTATATTACTTGATTAGCATTGCATCTCCAAAACTAAAGAACCGGTATTTTTCCTTCACAGCTGTTTCATAGGCATGTAACACATGTTCACGTCCTGCAAGCGCACTAATCAGCATGATCAGCGTCGATTTTGGCAGATGAAAATTCGTAATCATGCAGTCAATCCCTTTAAATTCATAGCCTGGGAAAATAAAAATACTTGTCCAGCCGTTTTCTTCCTTAAACACACCATCATTCTGCGCAGCAATTGTTTCAAGCGTACGCGTAGACGTCGTTCCAACCGCGACAATTCGGCCGCCATTTTCCTTCGTCTTGTTCAACAGTTCTGCTGTCTCAGCGGTCATTTGATAAAACTCTGCGTGCATATCATGATTATCAATATCGTCAACACTCACTGGACGGAATGTTCCAAGTCCAACGTGAAGCGTAATAAACGTCACATTCACACCCAAATTACGAATCTCATCTAATAGATGCTGCGTGAAATGAAGACCGGCTGTCGGTGCTGCGGCCGAACCACGTTCCTTCGCATATACCGTCTGATAACGATCCTGATCGTCCAACTGCTCTTTAATATATGGAGGAAGCGGCATCGTACCCAGTTCATCAAGAATTTCGTAAAAAATTCCTTCGTACTGGAAATCGAAAATACGACCACCATGTTCAAGCTCCTCTGTACAAACAGCCGTTAGCTTTCCGTCACCAAAGACCACTTTCGTGCCAACTCTAATCCGTTTCGCTGGTTTCACAAGTGTCTCCCATGAATCATCACGCACCTGCTTCAGCAAGAGAACCTCAATCTTGCCGCCGGTACCGTCCTTACTGCCAAAAAGCCGTGCTGGAAGAACTTTTGTATCATTCAAGACCAAGCAGTCGCCCGGCTTTAGATAGGACTTCACATCGCTAAATATACCCTGTTCAATTTCACCCGTTTTTTTATCCAACACAAGTAAACGACTTGACTCTCGATCTTCAAGCGGCACCTGTGCAATCAATTCCTCTGGTAAATCAAAATCAAACAAATCTACTTTCAACAGTTCCACTCCCATTCATGATGTTAATTTTAACGAAATCGGTTAATAACATACAAGGTGGCCGATGTTCCTCAGTTATTCATTTGGGATTTCAAGTCCAAAGTGAGAATAGACAAGAGCAGTTGCCATCCTGCCCCTCGGCGTCCGCTGTAAAAATCCGATTTGCAGCAAATACGGTTCGTACACATCTTCAATCGTATGTGCCTCTTCACCGATCGTTGCGGCAATCGTTTCTAATCCAACAGGTCCACCGCGGAATTTTTCAATAATATTCTTCAATAATTTATGGTCAATATGATCAAGTCCTAAACGGTCAACCTGCATCAATTCAAGGGCGTAGTCAGCCAGTTTAAGTGTAATCGTTCCATCACCGCGGACTTGGGCGAAATCCCGTACCCGGCGCAGCAGACGGTTTGCAATCCTCGGCGTTCCCCGAGAACGTCGTGCTACTTCGTTTGCCGCTTGGGGATCCATTGTTGTTTCCATGATTTCAGCTGTCCGAACAACGATATCTGTCAACTGGGCCTCTGTATAATACTCAAGCCTGCTCAACACGCCAAAACGGTCTCGAAGCGGCGCTGATAAGGAACCTGCTCGTGTGGTTGCGCCAACGAGTGTAAAAGGAGGCAGGTCAATCCGAACGGAACGCGCAGTCGGACCTTTCCCAATCACGATATCCAAACAGAAGTCCTCCATCGCTGGATACAATACTTCCTCAACCGTTCGCGGCAGCCGATGGATTTCATCGATAAACAGAACATCACCAGGCTCAAGCGCGCTCAAAATAGCCGCAAGATCCCCTGGCCGCTCGATCGCAGGCCCTGATGTCGTACGAATATTCACACCCATTTCATTGGCAATAATCACCGCAAGCGTCGTCTTTCCAAGTCCAGGCGGGCCATATAATAGGACGTGATCGAGTGTCTCTTCCCGCATTCTTGCTGCTTCGATAAACACACTCAAATTTTCCTTCACTTTATCCTGGCCGATATACTGCTTTAAGTTTTGCGGCCTCAGGCTTTGCTCAAAGGACAGTTCGTTTGCATCCGCTTCCTGGTTGACAACTCTCTCCTCCATCACGCCACCCCTTTTATTTTAACATCAATTGCAATGCTTTTTTAATATACTGTTCAGTCGACATTTCTTCATCATCCAGCTTTTTGGCCACTTTCTGAACCTCTTTATCAGAATAACCAAGAGCTTTCAGTGCAAGGGCTGCTTCCTCAAGAGCTTCGTTGAATCCAGTCGCCTTGCCGGCACTCGCTGATCCATCGTTAAACAGATTCGGGAAGTAATCCGGTACTACGTTTTCAAGCTTGCCTTTTAAATCAAGAATCATCTGGCGGGCAGTCTTTTTCCCAACACCCGGGAATTTAACCAAGAATGCTTCATCTTCGTTTTCGATAGCCTGCACAACCTGGTCAACCTGACCAGACCCTAAGACGGCAAGTGCCCCCTTTGGACCAATTCCTGTAACATTTAACAATTTCGTAAATAATGCTTTTTCAATGCGCGTTGAAAAGCCAAAAAGTGACTCTGCATCTTCGCGGACATGATGATAGATAAATACTTGAACCATTTGCTGTACATTGGACGAATAACTGAACGGATTCGGCGTCACAATTTGATACCCAATTCCATTATTCTCGACTACTATGTACTCGGGTCCTACATAATCGACAGTTCCTTTTATAAAATCATACAAATCGCTTCGCTCCCTGATTTTGCTGTACCTCTCATTGTACCACAAATCATTCTGGAGTTAAGCCCAAAACGGAAAAAAGACGATGCCAGTTTTATGCACCGCCTTATCTATATGTTATTTTCCACTGATCGGAATACTATACGCCTTATACGCTGTAATCACCTGCTCGTACTGCTCTTTCGTCTTAATCGGAATCCCTTTAAGCAGTTCAGCATGTTGATATACTTCCAGCTTTCCAACATCCATCTGGAAGAAGGAATGAATGATTTGATCTTGATCAGGTTTACCATAATAGATCGACAGTTTGCCATCAACCGTCACGCCAAAGAACCCATTTGCTTTCAAGAGCGGCGATAAGTCATTTTCCTGCTTACGCAGTACTATTTCTTCTTCGCTCTGCTCAACCAGTTCCCATCCAGCATATTTCTGCCAAAAGTCGTCCATAGCCCTAATCGTTTCGACCGTGCTTTCCTCACTTATTTCTCCATCTACATAGACCCGCTGCAGAATAACCCTCTTATCCACTGTAGCCGCTTCAACTTGCACCTGTATCAGCATCATCCCAAAGAGGAGCGATACCCCAATTAACTTCCTTTTCATATCCCTCACCTCTCCCAAAGAAGTGCACTGCCTATCTTTCATAGTTTCACCAATAACCAGATAAATAACCCAGTAATTAAGAAAAATATCAAAAGCAGATTAGAAGACAAGGATGAAGGCGGATTCTATACAGGGATTCGGCTGGTTTGCACACTTATTCTGTTTTTTTGCACACTAACAGCGAAGCTACTAGTTCAGCATGTTTAAGCTCTAATAACATAAAAAAGGATTGTAGAGAAAAAGGTGCTTTTTCTCTACAATCTTTTTTACTCTCTATTTTGCGGGGTATGGTTCATTCTGTAGAAGTCTTCTACTTTTAAATGGCTCATATCGATTGGGAGTCCGCTGCGCAGGCGATTATCGACATTGATGGTACTGTGAAAATTATTGTTGTTAGCTACAATATGCAGCGTTCTATTTCCGATTATTGTTTGTACTTCGTCTCTTACATTTTCTGCGACTTGTTCTGCCTGGCTGTAATCATCCAGACTGAGCGCGAGAAAGATTCCATTACTCGTACTAACAGCACGGGAATCCTGCACATGCCTGACTTTATTCGCTTTTTGTCTAATGTTTTCAACGAGTCTGCCATTATAGGCTGTGTAATACATCGATCTAGCTTTTATTGGTTCCCCATCATGCTTGTGATAATTTCGATCGTTCCTGCTGTAGTCGTTATCCTGATAAAACATCCCTCGTTGATCTGTTGATTGATTCCCTAATCTCGACATCGGTGCATCATGACTAATTCTCCGCACCAGGTTATCTTTCTCAGTTGAATGATACCCCGACTCAAGTGTATTGGTGTTTTCGTTTTCCCCAGCCTGATTATCTCCCGCTGAACACCCAGTCAAGGTTACTGCAAACACTGTACATATCGGTAATAAGAAGATTTTTCTCCGCATCAACAAACCCCCTTCGCTTAGAGGCAGGATTCGCACCTGCCTTTATAGCATCTTAAGTAAAGGGAGTTTTTACTCTGACAGTTCGAACCATTTTAGGAAAGCAGCTTCGCAATACCTCGATTAAATTTCATACGCTTCGAATAATTCTCTACTGACAATTTCCAAACAGAATGCAGCCGTTTAGAATGATGGTATCCTTCTTCTTTCACAAGTCGGTTCCACTCTCGAAAAATATCAGCAGGATAAATCAGCGCGTATAAGAATGCACGATTATGACGGTATTTCTTTAATTCTGGATAACTCCAAAGTGTTTCTTCGGGATTATTCAAGTGAGGCAGAATCCGATTGGCATATTGTAAAAAATCGATAATCGGCGGTGCTTCACTAATTAAATCAAAATCAATTAAGGTCAGTTCTCCGTTATGCTTTCGTAAAAAATTATGATGCGCACAGTCACCATGAATGACCACACTCTTTTCACTGTATAACAAACGTTCGTATGCCTGCAGCCCTGACAACGACCATTCTGCCCACCGAATCCAACTATCCAAAATCGATTCCTCTACATATTCACGAATGACGGGCAGGTATTCTTTAAATAAGAGCAGACGTTCATGCCACTTTGTATGCTGATCAAACAAAGGAATACCGCTTTTTAAATTTGGAAGTGCATGGGCCGATGATTGATGAAATTGATTGAGTACCTCTAAACCATTTTGACGATTTTTATCATTGCGATAATTAAAGGACGTCTTTGCGGGTGGTAAATACTCAATTCCTGCGTATACCTTGTTTTCAAAATCGAATGGTCGTTCCTCAGCTAACATCCGATACGTACTGTTAAACCCATTTTTTTAATAACTGACGTTAAAATCTCCTGGCTTTCCCATTTCCGATAATTAGAAAAGCCTTTAATAATCAAAAATTTATTTCCGCTGCGAATTAGATGGACATCCCCACTTAAATGCTGAATCTTTTCTGGCCGGAACCCGCTGTTTTTTAAATAAGAAAGGAGACGAGTGTAGAAAACACTGTCCCCTCGTTGATTAGTAGCCATCGCTTTCATCAGCGTAGGTTGGATACCCAGAATGCAGCGGCGCTTGAACACCAGGAATTTGCTGATCAAAATTCCGTCCTCCATATGGCAGCTCACCAAACGGAATTCCGCCTAACTGCCCTTGTTCATCATTCATCATCTGCTGCTGGTCGCCAAATGGCTGACCGTACGGAGTTCTTTGCGGACCCCCGAATGGCTGACCATACGGACCCGGCGGACCCCCGAACGGTTGACCATATGGATTCCTCTGCTGACCTCCGAATGGTTGCTGGCCAAATGGGTTTCTTTGCTGGCCTCCAAATGGCTGCTGGCCAAATGGGTTGCCTTGCTGGCCTCCAAATGATTGCTG
>NZ_AJTN02000019.1 GCF_000305495.1 Peribacillus psychrosaccharolyticus ATCC 23296
AGCAACAAAGGCCGCACGTGCTCCCCAAATAGCTGCATCCATTTCCTGAGCGCGGCGCGATCCGAATTCCAGAGCAGATTCATCACCTATGATTTGTTTAATTCTTGATGCTTTTGTAGCTACCAGTGTTTGATAATTTATAATATTTAAAAGGGCTGTTTCGATAAGCTGTGCTTGTGCCAGTGGTGCTTCCACTCTAAGTATAGGTTCGTTGGCGAAAACCAATTCCCCTTCTTTCATACAGCGGATATTTCCGGTAAAGGTTAAATCACGAAGGAAGTTTAAAAATTCCTCTTTAATCCCTAGCTCCTTTCGTAAATACTCAATATCACTTTCTGAGAATGAAAAATTCTCAATATACTGAATAATTTTTTCGAGTCCAGCAAAAACGGCATAGCCGCTGTGAAAAGGAAGTTTTCTAAAAAACACCTCAAACACCGCATTTTTTTGGTGGATGTTATCCTCCCAATACGTTTGGGCCATGTTGATTTGATAAAAATCTGTGTGTAATCCTAAGCTGTCGTCTATGTAGTTCGTTGACATAAAAAAGTATCCTCCCAAAGAAGCTGCTACCCATTTGCGGACCGTAATTTAGCAATTATCGGTAATTCGGTATCATTTCGACTAGATTAATCTCCTCACATTGTACCTTTATTACGATTACTTGGAAACCATTTAGCTTTATTATCTTTTAATAAATATCGTATCCTTTCTTGGATGATTCTACTACGCCGGAAAAAAGTTCAAAAAAGTCCGGTTCCATGACCGGACTTTAAGAAAACCTATTCAGACTGGATTCACACCATGTTTGCGATGTGTAAACGTTAGTTCTTTGGATGCATAAGCGGCAAAACGAGTGATTAATTCTTGACGGAGGTTCTCCGGTTGAACAATTCCATCAATCACCATCTCCGACGCTAAACGGTAAATATCTATGTCCTCTTTGTATTCATTACGTTTGAGTTCAATGAACGAAGCTCGTTCTTCCGCAGGCAGCTCTTGGATTTTCTTTGCATACACAGCATTGACAGCCGCCTCTGGTCCCATAACCGCAATGGATGCAGTTGGCAGTGCAAGGCAGCAATCCGGTTCAAATGCTGGCCCCGCCATGGCATAAAGCCCGGCACCATATGCTTTTCGAACAACTACCGATATCTTTGGCACAGTTGCTTCACTAACCGCTGATATCATTTTTGCCCCATGACGGATAATTCCAGCTTGTTCAACTTTTGTCCCAATCATAAAACCAGGAATGTCAGCTAAAAACAGCAATGGAATATGGAAGGCATCACAAAGTTGAATGAATTTAGCCGCCTTGTCGGCAGAATCATGGAAAAGTGTTCCCCCTTTTACCCGAGGCTGATTGGCAATAATTCCAATGGATTGCCCGTTCAACCGTGCCAAACCTGTAATCAGCTCGGCTGCAAACAATTCTTTAATTTCACAGAAGCTGCCTTCATCGATTAAACAAGCTAGGAGATCTTTCATATTAAATGCCGCATTTTGATTAGCAGGGATCAAACCAGCAATCGATGACTCCGGCTTTTCAGGCTGACGTGGTTCCTTACTATTCGGCTTTTGCTGATAATTGGCAGGAAAATAGGATATATAGCGACGGGCAAAACTAATCGCTTCTTCTTCCGTTTTAGCGAGGACATCGCCGCATCCAGAAACCGAACAATGCATCTTAGCCCCGCCCATCTCTTCTTCACTGACTTTTTCACCAATGACCATTTCGGCCATACGAGGTGAGCCAAGATACATGGAGGCATTGCCTTCTACCATGACAACAATGTCACAAAACGCCGGTATGTACGCACCGCCAGCAGCTGATGGACCAAATAACAAGCAAATTTGCGGGACTTGTCCAGATAATTTTACTTGATTATAAAAAATACGCCCTGCTCCTCGTCGTCCTGGGAACATTTCCACTTGGTCGGTGATTCGAGCACCTGCAGAGTCAACCAAGTAAAGCAATGGAATTTGAAGTTTTTCGGCCGTTTCCTGGATACGGATGATTTTTTCTACGGTCTTAGCTCCCCAAGAACCCGCTTTTACTGTTGAATCATTGGCCATCACACAAACTCTTTGTCCGTTAATCGTTCCCACACCTGTAACGACACCGTCAGCTGGCAAACCATTGCTTAAACAATTAGCAAAGAAAGCATCCTCGAAATCTAATCCCTCATCAAACAATAACTGCAGCCTGTCTCTAACAAATAATTTTCCTTTTTCAGCATTACTTTGATGATATTTTTCCGCTCCGCCTTTTTTTATTTTTTCAACGGTCGTCTTCATTTCACTAATGGCCATGATGCACTCCTCCTCGATTTATCTGCCCTCAAAAACCGGCTTTCGCTTTTCGCTGAATGCTCGTAATCCTTCTGTACGATCATAGCTTGCAATCGTCTGTTCATAGGATGCTGCTTCAATTAGTAATCCTGATGCGATATCACTTTGCAGCCCACTGTTTACGGCTTGTTTTGCTGCTTTCAAAGCAAGTGGTGCATTTTGGGCAATTTCTTTCGCCAGATTCAAGGTGATTTGTTGAAGTTGGTCAGATGGCACTACTTTATTAAGGATACCTAGTGTCAAAGCCTCCTTAGCAGTAATTTTTCTTGCTGTAAAGATTAGTTCCTTTGCTGCTGCAGCACCCGCAATTCTAGGTAATCTTTGCGTACCTCCGCCCCCAGGGATAATCCCAAGCGACGTTTCTGTTAACCCCAGTTTACAGTCCTCTCCTGCCAAACGGATATCACAGGCAAGAGCAAGTTCCAATCCTCCGCCAAAAGCTGCACCATTCATTGCAGCAATCACCGGCATTGGAAATTGTTCAATGGCTGTCATCGTTTTACTAATTAGAGAGACCGTTTGTTTTACTTCTATTTCATTCATTTCTGCACGTTCTTTTAAGTCAGCTCCAGCACAGAAAACCCGTTCACCAGCGCCAGTGATGATTAGACAGCGCAGTTGATGATTATCGATCTCTTCCAACGTTTCATTTAGTCTATTTAGCATAGTAAGCGATAAGGCATTAGCTGCTTCTGGACGATTCAATGTCAATAGTCCGACGTTCTCGACAATTTCAAACTCAATTATATTGGACACCCTTTCACCTCCCATATTGGCTTAGTTTTCATTGATTTGTGCAGTATAGGCAGCAAGCATGTGGCTAGGTAGATTTTTTTGTAGTTTATCCCTCATAAATACACCGGCTTGCAATAATTTTTGGATATCGATTCCTGTGTTAATATTCATTTGATTCAGCATTTGAACCAGGTCTTCAGTTGCAGCATTTCCACTTGCTCCCGGTGCATAAGGACAACCTCCAAGGCCTCCAAGTGCTGCATCAAAGGTCTCAATACCATAATCAAGAGCAGCAAGAACATTGGCGAGGGCCATTCCTCGCGTATCATGAAAGTGCAGAGCAAGATCTGTGGATTTGTAACGTTTAAGAGCCAATTCCAGAAAGTCTTCTATTTGATTCGGTGAGGCTGCACCAATCGTGTCTCCAAGCGATACTTCACGAACGCCCATTTCAAGCAGTTTGTCACAGATTCGAAAAACCTGTTCAACCGGAACTTCCCCTTCATACGGACAACCAAAAGCAGTAGATATATAACCGCGGGCCGTTTTACCGCCTTGAATGGCACCTTGAACAACCTCTTCTAAGATTGGAAACGTGTCGATGATCGATTTATTAATATTTGCTTGATTATGCGATTCACTTGCCGACATGAACACGGAAACCTCATCAATATTTGCTTCTAATGCAGTATCTAGCCCTTTCATATTGGGGACCAGTGCTGCATACGTAATCCCTTGATACCGTTTGATGGCTTTTGCCACTTCACGTGCATCACTCAGTTGTGGAATCCATTTAGGATGAACAAACGATGTAATTTCAATATAAGTTAATCCCGTATTAGACAAGCGGTCAATCCACTCAATTTTATCTGCCGTTTCAATGATTTCATCTTCATTTTGCAGCCCATCACGGGGACCGACTTCTTTTATCTGTATTTTTTGTTTTCTCATTGCATCTCCTCCTTATTCAATAATGACCAATACGTCACCCTCGTTAACGAAGTCACCTTCTTTAACTTTTAGTTCTGTTACCACTCCATTTCCCACTGCTGAAATAGGTATTTCCATCTTCATTGATTCAAGAATGACAACATCTTGGGCTTCGACAACCTCAGCACCAACCGATACATTGATTTTCCATACACTACCTGCCATACTTGCTTTTATTTCTTCCATCCTTACGCCTCCTATTTGCTGTTCAATTTTTTAAATGTTTATCGATAAAATCTGTTGTCGTATCTCCCTCACGAAAAGCGGGGTGCTTACTAATGTCTAGAAGCAGCGGAATATTAGTCTTAATCCCATTTATCTGATACCCTTCCAGTGCAGAACTCAGGTTATCAATCGCTTCATTTCGTGTATCGCCTTTAACAATCATCTTGGCAATCATTGGATCATAGAAAGGTGACACGATAGATGCTCCATGAACACCAAGTTCATGACGAATATACTCATTTTCAGGCAGAATCAAAGAGGTAATGGTCCCGGGCGATGGGAAAAAAGTGACCGGATCTTCTGCATATATTCGAACTTCTATGGCATGTCCCTCTCGTTTAATATCAGCTTGTGTAAGCGCTAGCTTTTCACCCGAAGCAACTCTGATTTGTAGTTCAACCAAATCAAGACCAGTAATTTCCTCCGTAATGGGGTGCTCTACTTGAAGCCTTGTATTCATTTCTAAAAAATAAAATTGTTGTTGTTCGTCTACTAGAAATTCAATCGTTCCCGCGTTTTGATAACCGATTTCTTTTATGGCACGAACAGCAGACTGACCCATGTTGATTCTCGTATCTTCATCAAGAAAAGGAGACGGCGCTTCCTCAACGACTTTCTGATTACGTCTTTGGATGGAACACTCGCGTTCCCATAAATAAACAGCCTCTCCAAATTGGTCAGCAAGGACTTGAATTTCAATATGCCTTGGTTTTTCAATTAATTTTTCTATGAACATATCCCCATTGCCAAAAAACATTTCAGCACGTTTCTGGTTCCCAGAAAAAGCAGCAATCAGGTCTTCCTCATTCCAGACAGCCTGCATACCGATACCTCCCCCGCCCGCTGCAGCCTTTAGCATAACAGGATACCCGATTTCAGCTGCTGACTTACTAGCATCCTCGAGATTAATCAGGGGACGGGACAAGCCTTTCACAAGCGGCAAACCAGCCGCCTCCATCAGTTTTCTCGCTTCAACCTTGTTTCCCATTTTTTCAATTATATCCGGGTTTGGTCCGATAAAAGTAAGACCCGCCCGAGAACAGCTTCTTGCAAAATCCGCATTTTCACTCAAAAATCCATACCCGGGATGAATACTGTCACAATTTGCTTTTTTGGCAATTTCTAAAATTTTTTCTACATGTAAATAACTCTCATTTACTTTTGGTCCGCCGAGCAAGTATGCTTCATCAGCCATCGAAACATATGGGGCGTTTTGATCTGCTTCTGAATAAACAGCCACACAGGGGATGTTCATTTTTTTACATGTGCGAATAATTCGAGCAGCAATTTCACCCCGATTTGCAATCAATAGTTTAGTTACCATTACATTTCCTCCTTATCTAGATGTCCGGAGTAAGTCTAGCGACTGTTCTCTTAATTTATATTTTTGGATTTTCCCAGATGCTGTCATCGGATAATCCTTGGTAAATTGGAAGTACCGTGGAATTTTATGGCGGGAGATTTTCCCTTTACAATATTCACGAATATCCTGTTCCGTTAACTGCGCACCAGGTTTAGGAATAATCCAAGCCATGACCTCTTCACCGTATTTTTCATCTGGCACACCAATTACCTGGACATCATTAACTTCCCGGTGCTGGTATAGAAATTCTTCTATTTCTCTTGGATAAATATTCTCTCCGGCTCGTATGATTAAATCCTTCAGGCGTCCGGTGATTTTGCAGTAACCATTTTCGTCCATCACGGCGAGATCACCTGTATGCAGCCATCCTCCCGTATCGATGGCCTCCCTCGTTGCTTCGGGATTTTTATAATATCCCTTCATGACATGATACCCTTGGGTACAAAGTTCTCCTTGGCTCCCAAAGGGAACTTCTTCCCCTGTACCCGGGTTAACGATTTTCACTTCTACATTTGGCAAGGCTCGCCCAACAGAGGACACCCTAAGTTCAATAGGATCATTTGTCCGTGTCATCGTAATGCCAGGGGAAGACTCCGTTTGGCCATAGGTAATCGTAATTTCAGAGATTCCCATTTTCTCTACAACGTTTTTCATCACTTCAATCGGGCAATTGGAACCAGCCATGATTCCTGTCCGCAAGCTTGTTAGATCATACTGGGGGAAATCCTCCACATTTAGTTCAGCGATGAACATGGTCGGCACACCGTGGAGAGCGGTGCATTTTTCTTGTTCTACCGTGCGCAATACCTTTCTCGGGTTAAACTCTTCTAACGGAATCATTGCAGCTCCGACTGACACACAAGCCATGTTTGCCAATACACACCCAAAGCAATGGAAAAAAGGAACTGGAATACAAAGCCGGTCATTGTGTGATAGCTTCATACAGGCAGCAACATTTACACCGTTATTAACCAAATTGGAATGAGTCAGCATGACCCCTTTAGGAAAACCAGTTGTTCCAGATGTATATTGCATGTTAATTACATCATGATGATGTAACTGTTGCATCCGGAAATCTAGTTGTTCATCTGTTACTTGATCCTTAGCTGCAAGCAATTCCTTCCAAGAAAACGTACCAGGATATGTTGAATCTCCAAGGACAATGACATTTCTTAAATGCGGCAGCCTGCTAGATTTCAACTGCCCTGGAACGGCATCGGCTAATTCCGGTACGATTTCATATAACGTATCAATAAAGGAATGGTCCTTAAATTGATCCATTAAGATGATGGTTGAAGCATCTGATTGACTGAGGAGATACTCAAGCTCATTGGTCCGGTAACTGGTATTGACTGTGACAAGTACCGCTCCCATTTTTGCAGTGGCAAATTGGCTGATCAGCCACTCCGGCTTATTGGATGCCCATATCGCCACATGCTCTCCCTTATCGATCCCGAGTGACATGAATCCTTTAGCAGCTTCACGACAGAGTTGCTCAAATTCTTTATACGTATAGCGCAAATTCAACTCCGAGTAAACAACTGCTTCTCTTTCTCCATAGATTGTTGCTGTTGTTTCGAGCAGCTTTCCGACAGTACTATTCACTAATTCCGTCATAAAAACCTCCCCTATAAAAGTAGTCTTTTACGTTTAACAGCCTAGCTGTCTAGCAATGACTAATCTCTGAATCTCAGAAGTTCCTTCACCAATCTCAAGAAGCTTTGCATCTCTTAGAAAACGCTCCACTTCATACTCACGCATATAACCTGAGCCTCCATGAATTTGAATGGCTTGGTTACTAGCCCTAAAAGCCATTTCCGATGCAAAAAGCTTGGCATATGCACTTTCCTTTGTGAACGGTTTTTTATGATCCTTCAACCAAGCCGCTTTGTATACCATATTTCTTGCCAATTCGATTTCCATTGCCATATCAGCAAGCTTAAATTGAATCGCTTGGAATTTAGAAATTGATTGCCCGAATTGGACACGTTCTTTTGCAAAAGCCAACGATCTTTCAAAAGCTGCCTGAGCAATGCCCACAGCAAGTGCTGCGATCGATATCCTTCCGCCGTCCAGTGTGTATAAAAATTGTTTAAATCCTGCTTCTGCATCACCAAGAAGATTTTCTTTCGGCACTCTGACGTGATCCAAAATGATTTCACATGTATTAGAGGCCCTGACCCCCATCTTGTCGTAATTACTGGAGACTGAAAGTCCTTTTGAGTCAGTCGGGACAATGAAAGCCGAAATAATATTTTTACCGCGGCTGTCTTTCCCTGTTACGGCTGTAACGGTAATTGTCCTTGAATAGCCAGCATTCGTAATCCAGCACTTTTCGCCAGTAATGACGTATTCATCTCCTTCAAGAACAGCCCGCGTTCGAGTTCCCCCTGCATCAGATCCAGCATTCGGTTCGGTTAGTCCAAATGCCGCCAACGTTTCTCCTTTTGCCAGCGGAACGAGATATGTTTGCTTTTGCTCTTCAGTACCAAAATAATAGATAGGACTTGAGCCAAGTGAAACCGCTGCGGCATAACTTAACCCTGTGCCGCCGCAAGCTTTGCCAATTTCCTCTACTGCAATCGCATAGGAAATGGTATCTCCTCCTGAACCGCCATATGTTTCAGGAAATGGAATTCCTAGCAGCCCTAATTGCCCCATTTTCTTAAAAACTTCTTCAGGAAATTTAGATTCACGGTCCAGTTCAATCGCAATCGGCTTAATCTCTTTCTCTGCGAACCCTCGAGTCATTTCTTTAATCATCAGCTGTTCCTTTGTTAATTCGAAATTCATAGTGAACCTCCATCTTTTTATTAAGACCGACTAGTTGGTCGGTCAAGTCTTTATGTAAGCGCTTTATTATTTAAAAAATATCTTGCATAGCGGGAATCTTGTTTAGCTTCTGTTGTTAGGAGTCCATGAAGAATTAAGTCGACATAAATCTCAGCAATTTCTTCAATTGATTTTTCGCCTTCCCGTTTGTACCATTTATACGACCAATTTACCATTCCCAAGATAGACATCCCGGTAATCGTACGGTCAAGTTCAGGACGAAACTCTCCGGCCGCAACACCCTCTTCAAGTAAATTAAATAAGAGCGTTTTATACTTTTCTCTTTTTTCCTTAATTGCACTTGCATATAACGGTTTTAGATAACCACTTTCTTGATAAAATACTGATATATGAGGTTTATAGAGGTCAAACACTTTGACAAATGAAGTAATCATTTTCTGCATTTTTTCTGTGGGGTGAGTACTAGTTGAGATGGCTTCCATTGCCTTATTTAAAACGTAGGAAATAAAATAATCATGAATCACAAAAAGCAATTCATCCTTGGAATGAAAATGGTGGTAAAATCCACCTTTGCTTGTACCGCTTTCTTGGACAATTTGATTGACAGAGACGCCATGAAAACCATGTTTTTCGAAAAGCTGTAAAGAGGTATCGATAATCCGATTTTTCAGATCCGTATGAACCCAGCTCCTTTCCTGTCAAAAATAAACCGCTTACATTACTTTTATTGGAAATACAAGTTGATTTTATCTAATTATAAATATGTTGTCAATTCTGAATCTTTCAAACCATATAAATAGCACTCTATACCTGCTTAATTAGAGTGCTATTAGTGGCTATAAATATTGCCTAGGGGTACCATAGTCAAGGGTTTGATTATATTCAGGATAGATAGAGGTAAATTCTGCAGAAATCGGGCTATTCAAGAGCCACGGGTAGTATCCTAAAAATGGCGTGTCTGCATGCATAATAGCTTGAAGGGCAAGCGGAAGCTCCCGCTGAAAAATCATATAACGGATTTTCGCATGATTTGCATCATATTCCCCATCGCTGACATGCACAGTTACCAAAAGAGTGTATTGTCCCCGATCAGGTTTCCACTCAGCCAGCACTTCATCTCTCATCGTCGGATTAATTTGATATTGGTCATAATGACGCCCTATTGCCACATTAATGATTCCACTTTGATCATCGTGAGTAACTGTGTATTTCCTCCCCTCTGCCGGATGAGAAAAGGTTACAGGCGGCATATAGGTAATCACTAACTTTTCCAAATCTAATATCGACATGGCAAGTACCTCTCCTCTATAATCTGCTTACTTGCCATATTCTATGAATAGTGCCTAGTTTCTGCTACTTCTTTTTCGTTTGTACAGGTTTTATTTTAACATCTACTAATTTCCAACCATCCTTCTCATAATGCCATTTAGAAATAAGGTCAGCCAAGCTATCTTGTTGATGAATTCCGTTTATTCTTTGTCTGCCTTCCAAATTTTTTCCTCTTCCAAAGATTTGATATGTTTTTAATGAATAATAAGAATCGATCATCAGCTCCGTTTCTTCATTAAGAATTCCTTCTTGATAAAGGCCAAGCTCCTCATACTCCTTTCGATGGTCCTTTACATCAAGCACGACGGGTTTCTGGTCGTCCACCTTCAAGACAGCCTTATAGTCATTTAAATACTGAGAAGTAACTTGTACAGCAGGTGGAACTGACAAATCAAGAAGCTTATCATCTTTAAATGTAAAGGCATAAGCTTCTATTGGAATGGTGTCAGTCTCCTCATGGTTGACAGCTGGAACCGTAACGAGAACATCCTTCAATCCATCATGATTAAGATCCGCAAAGGATACGGCTGGGGAGAAGCCGCTGCTGAGATGAACCTCTCTGAGTACGCCTTTACTTGTAACCATTAAAATAATCTCTTTGTAAAAATCACTACCATTTTCATATTGAATTCCTTTTATGATAATGGCATCTTTCTTTTTATCCCCGGTAAGCTCTTTTTTTTCATGAAAAAGGATCTTCTCATCTTGACTGCTTTTCCCCTGAGCAGCTACTGCTTGGCAGGCAAACAGAACAGCTACAACAAAAACCAAGTATTTGAAAACCTCTGCTTTTTTGCTCATTAACCCCCACCTACTCCCTATTTTTTACTTTCCTGCTTTTGTTGCGATAAATATCGCTTATCCTTCATAAATAGACGCCAAAACAAGTAAAAGCCTGGAAGCAAGATGGCGCTGCAAATAATAATTACGATAAATACCGCTCGGAATGTTGCTGGATCTGTAAAGCTATTCTCCAGCGTGACAATTGGATAAACAATATACGGCAGATGTGCCCTTCCATATGCAAAGCTCGCAATAAAATATTGAATAACAATCGCAATAACCGCTAGCCTAGGCATTCCTTTAACATCTCTTTTAGAGAAATACGGCAGATAAAGTCCTATTCCACCTATGACAAAAAACAGGACCGATAGCAGCAGCATCGAGGAATGTTCCATCATATTTTCAAACAACCACGGAGCCTCACTTTTCATGGTCCACATGACCAAAATGGCAAACACCAACGATATGGGACCTGTAATCATAGCGTTTTTTCGATAAATTTTAAAAGCCTCTACCTCATTCGATTCTTTTGAGTAATCGGAAAGAAGCAGTGCAGATAGAAATAATGTACTGAATACACCAAAACCGACAAAGGCATATTCGTGGGGACTTGTAAACAGAGCAGACAGGTTCAATACTTCCTTTCCCTTCTCTCCCTCTACATAATTTCCATGAGAGATTGGTAAAACGCTTATTAAGAGCGCAGGAATGATGATACCTGTTATCCCAGAAATATAGGTCAGAACTTTGCTGTATTTCGTTGCAATATGTGAAAAGACTAAAAATGCGCTTCGAATGGCGAGCAGCAAAAGAATAAGACTTCCCGGAATTAATAAAACCGTTCCCAGCGTATAAGCCGCACCTGGAAACAGTGCGTATAAACTAATAACAAGTAGAACAATAAACGTATTCGTAACTTCCCAGGTAGGCGAAAGATAACGATTCGCAACATTCGTTACCTTTGTTTTCTCTTTATTAAAGTAGAGAAATGACCAAAACCCCGCTCCGAAGTCCATCGTTCCCAAAATTGAGTAGAAAAACACAAATAGCCAGAGCGTGGTAATGGCTAGAATAGTATCAGTCATGTTAGTTCCCCCTTTTTATGAGTTTGATCCATATAATGGGAGACCTTTTTGCTCAGCTCGATAGATATCATCCTGTACAGTATTTCGTTTGAAATAATAAAGCAGGACGGATACGACGGCTATGCCAAGAATCGCATAGACAACGGCAAACGATGCAAATAAGGGTCCAAGATTGGTCGATGTGGTAGCAGAATCTGCTGTAGATAGAATACGGTATATGGTCCAAGGCTGACGTCCCGTACAGGCAAATATCCAGCCCGATTCAATAGCCATCATTGCCAATGGACCTGATAAAACAACAATCACCAGAAGCCACTTAGGAAGTTCTCGTTTTCTGCGGAAGTTCCAAAGATAGATAAACAGCGCAAGAACGATAAGCATACCGCCCGTTATTACCATCAAATTGAACAACGTATGAACGAATAACGGCGGCCACTCTTCCTCTGGAAAATCATTTAAGCCAATCACTTCGGTATCAAAACTGTTCCCTGACAAAAAGCTGAGAGCCCATGGTATCTCAATTCCATATTTGACTTCCTGCGTTTCGCGGTCAGTAAACCCAAGTAGAGACAAAGGTGCATGGTCCTGCGTTTCAAAGAGTCCTTCAGCAGCCGCGAGCTTTTCCGGCTGATATTCATGGAGTTTTTGCGTTACTACATGTCCATTAAGTGCAGTAAATAAAGCAAAAATACCTCCAGTAATGACACAAATCTTCAGCGCTTTTTTATGGAATAAGTAGTCTTTGTTTTTAGGACCGATTCTTAGCATTTTAAAGGCAGCCACTGCAGCAATAACAAAGGCACCTGTTGTATAAGCCGTCAAAACAACATGAATAGCGGTTACTATAAAACTCGGATTGAAGAAGGCCACCCATGGATGTACATCTGAAATCACGCCATTTTCCATCTTGAAGCCTGCTGGTGTCCCTTCAAATGAGTGAACATTTGAAATCAATACCGCTGATGCCATTGCACCAAAGGCAACTAACACCAAGCTGAGTGTACGTGCCCATGGAGGGAGCCTTTCCGCTGCATAGACATAAATCGACATAAATAAGGCTTCCAAAAAGAAGGCATAAATTTCAATTTGAAACGGCAGCACCATTACTTTCCCAATGACCTCCATAAAACCAGGCCATAATAAGGACAACTGCGTGCCGGCAATTGTACCCGTTGGAATTCCTACGCCAAGCAAAATGGCAAAAGTCTTCGTCCAGCGTTTGGCCATGATGACATAATGATAATCCTTCGTTTTTTGATACATCAATTCTGCAATAATCATCATTAATGGTAATCCAACACCAAGGGTAGCAAAAATTATGTGAAAGCCCATCGTCGTACCAAATAATGACCTTGCTATAACCAAATCATCCACTTGTACTCATCCCTTCCCATTTAACTGTTTGTTATTATTTCCAACATTCATGAAAATATTTGAAAAGATGGGTTAAAGGAAAAATTTCATTTCACATAAAAAAAGCCCGGCCAGAATGGAATCCATTCGGCCGGGCTCGATCTATTAATTCTCTTCAACACTGACTTTCCATAATTCACAAACTTTACCGTTTTCTGTTTCATCAATAATAAATGAACCGTTTGAATATCGGTCTGCTGGACGCAGACTGCTAATGTGAATGCTTTCGACATACTGTTTATCGGTTAACAGGAATACCGAATCACTTTGAATAACAATGTCCAGCCCAATCACGCGATGCGGATGGGATTTAAGCTCACGAAGAAGCAGGACACCACGTTTCGCCCGCGAGGCTTTTTCAAATTCAGAAAGCTTCATTTTTTTCACTGCGCCTCGCTGCGTAGCAATAAAGACAGTGCCATCAGTTTGTTTATTAATGATTTTACCACCCGCAACAAAGTCATCTTCTTTAAGATTAATTCCTTTAACCCCTGCGGCACGAATACCTACTGTCGTAATTTCTTCTTCATCAAACCAGAGCGAGTAGCCAAAGTGAGTAGCCAAGAATATATCTGCTTTTCCATCGGTTAAGTGAACATCAATTAGTTCATCATCGCCCTTTAAGTTAACGGCTACAAGCGGCTTGGAATGGCGTTGAGCCTTATAACAAATTAAGTCTGTTTTTTTGACCATCCCGTTCTTCGTAATAAACAGCAAATACTGCGGCTGTTCAAAGTCTTTAATTGGGATTACCTTTAAGATTTGTTCATCACGGTCAATCGGAATGATATTGGCAATATGCTGACCTGTTTCCTTCCAGCGGACATCTGGTAGCTGATGAACGGGGCAATAAAGGAAGTTCCCTTTATTCGTAAACAACAAAAGAACATCCGTTGTATTTGCTTCAATCTTTTGAAGCATTCTATCTGTGTCCTTCATCCCAAAGTCAAGACCGCCGGATGCAGTATAGGACCGGAGTGAAGTGCGTTTCACATACCCCTGCTTAGTAACTGTCACAATTACATCTTCGCTCGCTATCAGCACTTCTAGATTGATTTTTAGTTCTTCTATTTTGTCTTCTATTTTGGATCTGCGTGTATCATTAAATCCTTTTTTAACAGATCTTAGTTCCTTTTTAATGACTTGTTGTAAAACCTTTTCGCTATCAAGAATTTTTGAGAGCTCTTCAATTTTTTGTTTAAGCTCCGCACCTTCAGCTTGCAAGGCCGTAATATCAGTATTTGTTAGCCTATATAATTGTAAAGAAACAATCGCTTCAGATTGAGGTTCACTGAAGTCGAATTTTTCCATCAAGTTATTTTTTGCATCTCGCTTATCCTTAGACGAACGGATAATAGAAATGACTTCGTCGAGAATGGACAGCGCTTTAATTAGACCATCAACAATATGCGCACGGTCATGTGCTTTTTGTAATTCATAACGTGAACGGTTACTTATGACTTCTTTTCGATGGCCAATATACGCGTCCAACAACATAGGCAGGCTCATTAAGGTTGGGTGCTTTTTATAAATAGCCACCATATTAAAGTTATAGGCAACTTGCAGATCAGAGTTTTTATATAAATAATTTAAAACACCATTCGCATTGGCATCTTTTTTAAGCTCTATGACAATTCTCAATCCGGTACGATCTGTTTCATCACGTACTTCATTCATTCCCTCAACTTTACGATCCAGTCTAAACTCATCCATCTTCTTGACTAAATTAGCTTTATTCACTTCATAAGGAATCTCAGTAATGACAATTTGCTGTTTACCGCCGCGAATGTCTTCAATTTCAGCCTTAGACCGGATGATAATTTTCCCTTTACCGGTTTCATAGGCTTTTTTAATCCCTTCTACCCCTTGGATGATCCCGCCAGTCGGGAAATCAGGTCCCTTAATGACGGTCATCAATTCATCTACACTAGCGTCCGGTTTATCAATACGCATGATTGCTGCATCAATAACCTCGCCCAATTGATGCGGAGGGATTTCAGTTGCATAACCTGCTGAAATACCCGTTGATCCATTCGCAAGCAGCGTAGGGAACATTGCAGGCAGAACCACAGGTTCTACTGAAGTATCATCAAAATTTGATACAAAATCTACTGTCCGCTTATCAATATCTCGGAGTAATTCAGAAGCGATAGCTGAAAGCCGTGCCTCTGTATACCGCATTGCTGCTGGTGGATCACCGTCAATACTACCGTTGTTTCCATGCATTTGAATTAATTCTTTTCGCAGCTTCCAGTCCTGACTCATCCGTACCATCGCTTCGTACACGGAAGAATCACCATGAGGGTGGTAATTACCAATAACATTACCCACGGTTTTGGCTGATTTTCGGTAAGCCTTCTCATGTGTATTTCCTTCTACATGCATGGCATATAAAATACGACGCTGTACTGGCTTCAAGCCATCTCTAGCATCCGGCAGCGCGCGGTCTTGAATAATGTACTTACTATAACGTCCAAAACGATCTCCGATTACCTCTTCTAGGGGCAAATCCCGATAAATCTCTTCACTGGCCATTATTTGCCCTCCTCTGCTACCGATATATTTTCATTATCTAAAATATTCGATTCTTCTTCGAGACCAAATTCAACATTTGATTCGATCCATTTACGTCTTGGTTCTACTTTATCTCCCATTAAGGTCGTAATCCTTCTTTCCGCTCTGGCAACATCTTCTAATTTTACTCGAATTAACGTTCTGGTCTCTGGATTCATCGTAGTATCCCAAAGCTGATCTGCGTTCATTTCTCCAAGACCTTTATAACGTTGGATCATATAACCTTTCCCAACTTTATCAATGGCACCCTGTAGTTCTTCATCGTTCCAAGCATATTCGAGCACCGCTTTTTTTCCGTTCCCTTTACTAACTTTATAAAGAGGAGGCAATGCGATAAAAATCTTGCCTGCTTCAAATAACGGTCTCATATACTTATAGAAGAACGTCAAGAGCAATACTTGAATATGAGCTCCATCGGTATCTGCATCAGTCATGATGACAATTTTGTCGTAGTTTGTATCTGCCACTGTAAATTCAGGTCCCACGCCAGCACCAATTGCATGAATAATCGTATTGATTTCTTCATTCTTCATGATATCCTGCAGCTTCGCCTTTTCTGTGTTCAAGACCTTTCCACGAAGCGGTAGGACTGCTTGGAAGCGTCTGTCTCTCCCTTGTTTAGCTGAACCTCCAGCAGAGTCTCCTTCAACAAGGTAAAGTTCATTTTTGTCAGGATTTTTCGATTGTGCTGGTGTTAATTTACCAGACAGCATGGTATCTGATTTCTTCCGTTTTTTCCCGCTTCTAGCGTCTTCCCGTGCTTTTCTTGCTGCTTCACGAGCCTGAAAAGCCTTAACAGATTTTTTAACCAGGAGTGTGCTCGTATTCGGGTCTTCCTCGAAGAAATAGGCCAAATGCTCGGACACAATGGAATCGACTGCTGATCGTGCTTCACTTGAGCCCAGTTTGCTTTTGGTTTGTCCTTCAAATTGCAGCAGTTCTTCCGGAATTCGAACAGAGATAATTGCTGAGAGTCCCTCACGGATATCCGTACCTTCTAGATTCTTGTCTTTTTCTTTTAACATACCGCTTTTTCTCGCATAGTCATTGAAGGCACGAGTTAGAGCTGTTTTAGCACCAATCTCATGCGTTCCACCGTCTTTTGTCCGTACATTATTGACAAAGCTTAAAATATTTTCTGAATACCCGTCATTAAATTGAAACGCAAATTCTAATTCAATGCCATTCTGTTCGCCCTCTAAACTAACGATACTATGAAGGGTATCTTTTTCTTCATTCAAATACTCAACAAATGCTTCAATTCCGTTTTCATAATAAAAAACATCTTGTTTATCATGGCGTTCATCGATTAATTCAATTTTAAAACCTTTTAGCAAAAACGCAGATTCACGTAATCGTTCAGATAAGGTGTCATAGTTATAACTCGTCACAGAAAAGATAGTCGGATCCGGCTTGAAATGAATCATTGTTCCAGATTGATTCGTTTTTCCGACCTTCTCAAGTGTGGTTTCCGGCTTTCCTCCGTTAATAAAACGTTGTTCATAAACAAAACCATCACGTTTAATTTTCACAACCAGCCATTCAGAAAGAGCATTAACAACAGAAGCCCCTACTCCATGCAGTCCCCCGCTTGTTTTATATCCGCCTTGACCAAATTTACCGCCAGCATGAAGAATCGTAAGGATTACTTCAGGTGTCGGCTTGCCAAGTTTATGCATCCCTGTTGGCATGCCGCGTCCTTTGTCCGTGACACTAATGCTGTTATCTTTATGTATTTTTACGATAATTTGATCTCCGTGTCCCGCAAGCGCTTCATCCACGGCATTATCGACAATTTCATATACTAAATGGTGGAGTCCTCTCGCATCTGTGCTTCCAATATACATACCCGGGCGCTTTCTTACAGCCTCGAGACCTTCTAATACCTGTATGGCATCTTCATCGTACGCAAACTCTTTACTATTTTTCGCCACAGAAATTCCCCTTTCATATCTTCCGCAATTTCCGGGCCAAATCATCTGTGTGAATTGACTGAAAATCATGTGTCTAGTGAATTGCAGATTATCTCTGCTATCATTTATTTCTCTTTTATATCATAAGTATAATGAATTTTGAAGAAAAGAACAAACGTTCCTTTTTTCGAAACTTGTTATTAAGATATGTAACTTTAGCTATCGACCATTTATTAGGCGAAAAAAAGGAGCGGCGGCCCGCTCCTTCTCAAGTCTTACTTCGTAAGGGCATGTTCGACTTTAATACAACGATCCATGATAACTGTATAACCTTTGTCCTTCAAGTATTCATACGCTTCCTCATTAACCACACCGAGCTGTGCCCAAAAGATATCTGCGTCAATCTCAGCAAACTCTCTGGCGATCTCAGGAAGGAATTCCGATCGTCTGAATACATTAACAATATCAATATGTCCTTCAATTTCTTTAAGCGATGAAACGGCCTTTACCCCTAGTACTTCATCCACGCTTGGGTTTACTGGAATAATTTCATATCCGTTCTTTTGCATCGCTTCAGAGACCATGTAAGAGGTTCTATCTGGTTTATCGGACAATCCAATAACAGCAATTCGTTTGGCTTTTTTTAACATAGCTCCCATTTCAGACCGGGTTGGATTTTCAATGGTCATGCTAAACAGCTCCTTTTTCGCAAGTATTTAAAGTAGTTACAATCGAGTTTTTTTAAAGTTCATGTAAGTTTTTTAATGTAAATTTATTCTCTTAAAATCATTTTAGCTTCAGTTTCTCCTATTTAGCATAACAGAAATTGCGTCTTAAGAAATATTAATAAATTATTTTTAGTTGAAATAAATTTGTTAATTGCCTAAAACAAGAGAAAAATGATCAGCGTAAGGCACGCTTTTTAGAAATAAATAATAACCACTGATCAGTTATTATCGCTATTATCGTTCCAAATATCAGTCCATTACTTAATAATGATGTCACAATCGGAGAAATACCTTTAAACGCTTCAGATGGTACGAACATCACACCAACCCCGCATAATAAAGAGACACCGATGACACTCCGTACTCTAGCTGAATCTGCTTCTTTATCGAAATCTGAGAACGCCATTCCGATCATACTGGCAAAGACAACGAAGGTAACAGAATATCCCACTGGTACAGGTAATGATGAAAATATATTCATAATGCTGGGAAATAAGCTGAAACCAATAATTAAAACAGCACCTAAAATAAACGGCAGCCTTGAGGTAATACGGGTTGTGGCAATAAAGCCTGCTGCACCTGAAATTGGGACAGGTCCAATGGCACTGAACAATCCGCCGATCAGCTGATTGACTCCTGTAACGAAGCCGCCTTTTTTCAGGCTGACTTTATTCTGGATAATACCGAGAGATTTCATTAAATTCTCAACAACCCTTACACTAGCGATCATGTTGGTTAATAACAGCAACGTCACAAATATTGATGTCATAATCATACCAAAATCGAAATGAGGCTCGCCAAATACAAACATCTTCGGTAAAGAAATAATCGACTGATGCGAAGATGTGATTGGTCTGGCCGCACCAAAAATGGCAAATAATGCCCACCCGAATATAAGAGCGATTAAGACGCCATATTGCCTGATTGCGTCCAGTTTATGCCGTGTCACATAAAAAGTAAATAGTACCGTGACGAGACTTAAGGCTGCGATTTTTAAGTCTACTCCAGAACTATTATAGCCGACACCCAGCATCCCATTCAAAAATGATTTACTGAGCTGCATGACTAGCAGCAATATGTAGATACCGGTTACCACCGGTGTAAAAAGTTTACTAATTTTATCTATTAATCCTGCTAAGCTTAGGAGGATAAACAATACCCCGCTCATCAGCATAGCTCCCTGAAGGGCTTGAAGTGTCTCTGTTGCAGTGGCAAATAAAGTTGTACTCATTCCTGCATAGAGTGCAAATACTCCCCACCACAAACCAGCAGGACCTTCATTAATCGGCAGCTTGTGCCCTAGAGTCACTTGGAGCAGTCCTGCCACTCCGAGGACAAAAATAGTCCGCTGTACAAATTCAGCAGCATCAGCACCGCTCAAACCAAATAAATCAGCTACCGCAATAGGTGCTACAATGGATGATGCCATCACAAAAGCTACCCACTGGAAGGCTGAAACTAGATTTTTCATATTCTCATTCTCCTAATTCCTTAAAATCCTTTTCTCTATTTAATTAGCATACACTATAATTATCGGGATACGAACATGTTTTTCCACCAATTTTCTGTATTTCCTGCTTTCATTTTAAATATTTTTTTACGTTTGAAAGAGGAAATCAAACAATACTGATGGAAATTTAGAAGAGACATGATAAAATACATGTGCAGGATACCTACATATCAATCCTTCATTCGATTACCTAACAGGAAAGGG
>NZ_AJTN02000018.1 GCF_000305495.1 Peribacillus psychrosaccharolyticus ATCC 23296
CTAATCGTTGATTCTTCCTGTTCGAACGGATTTGTCGGAAAGAGTTTTCTTCGTATTTCCCCCGATTTGAATGGACCTCCACCTAAATCTGCTCTTGGGTAGCACGTGTTTCCATTTGAACATCGGACTAAAATCCAAATTATATTTAGAAAGACCGTTGATTGGAGAGTAAGGCGTGAAGACTCCTGCGGGAACAGCGGGACAGGTGACCCCGTAGGAGCGTAAGCATTGATGCGGCTCACCGCCCGCCCGCGGAAAGCGAAACGCCTTTCACTGCAATCAACAGCCGCATTTTAAAAACTAAAAAAGAAGACTGTAGACAAACTCGATTTCCACCCGAGTTTGTCTACAGTCTAAAGGCAGCCCTTTATGGGCTGCCTTTGAAGTGATCAAGGTAAATTTTTCGAATTACATGTGTTCGATATAACTCAAGCTTCTTTCGCTCAATCGGGTGTTTCGTAACCCCTATCGTCTTTAATTGCTGAATATACCAGCCCTTTGAATACGTATGTGCCAACTACTCCGCCCCCTTTTATATTGATTCCTTCAATATATGCGGCTGAAGAGGGGAGAATGATGCGTTAGACTGGGTTTATTTTTGCAGATCAATCAAAAGCTGGTACATTTCTTCTGCCGTTTTGAAAGGCCGCTTTTGCTTCATTTTTGCTTTAAATGCAATCGAATCATCATTCAGCTGATTAATGGCTTCTATAAACGCTGGATAGTTACTATCTTCTTCTTGGAGTACTTTACAAAAGCCTTGTTTTTCAAAGCTATTTGCATTTAAAATTTGATCGCCTCGGGAAGCATTCGCACTAAGTGGAATCAAGAGCATCGGTTTTTGCAATCCAAGAAATTCAAAAATCGAATTAGATCCAGCTCTTGATACTACTAAATTAGCGGCTGCTAATAAATCAAAGAGTTCATCATGAACATATTCATATGCCTGATATCCCTTACGTTCTATACCTGGCAGGTTCCCTTTACCACAGATATGAATGATTTGATATGACTTTAGCAATTCATCAAGTGTCTCATGTATAACGTTATTAATTCGAACCGCCCCAAGACTTCCACCCATAACAAGCACTATCGGTTTCTTATCAGTAAATCCACAAAGTTCTCTTCCTTTTACTGCATTGCCATGAAAAATCCCATCTCTTAGAACAGCTCCGATATACAGAGCCTTCTCCTTAGGTAAGGAGCTAGCTGTTTCCTCAAACGTCGTAAATATTTTCGAGGAGAGCGGCATCGCAATTTTATTGGCCAAACCAGGTGTATAATCCGATTCGTGAATGAACACAGGAATTTTAAGCATTTTAGCTGCCAATACGACTGGAACTGAGACAAACCCCCCTTTTGAAAAAATAAAATCAGGACGGATACTTTTTAAGATTCTTCTTGCATCAAAGATCCCTTTTACAACACGGAATGGGTCCTTCATATTTTCTAATGATATATATCTCCGCAGCTTACCAACCGAAATGACACGGTAACTGATTTGTGGAAATTCTTTTTGAATAATTGTTTTTTCGATTCCTTTCTCAGAACCAATATAAGTAATATCCCAATTATTTTTAATAAATTCAGGAATAATCGCCGCGTTCACAGAAACGTGCCCCGCTGATCCTCCACCAGTAAATACGACTTTCTTTTTCAAAATAATCACCTTCCAAACAAAAAATAAGTTCCCCTCATCATACCATAGGTAAACGCAGATACTAGATAAGAAAAGCTGAAATCATAAAAGAGATATCCTTAATCTTCCTGCATTTAGGAAAAATAATTTTTTATATATAAATGCACTATTTTCGAACGAGGAAGATGAACAAAAAGTTATTCTGTGATAATATAATCCTTAATTAGGGGGAATGATGCTTGACTATATTATCATCGCTGTATAATTGGGATATGTGGCTTCAGCTTGGAATATCAGCTGCCATTTTCCTATTCTTTTTGGCCGTAAGAAGTGCTTTTACACGGTACCTATTTAAATACCTGCTCAGCTTAGCTAGAAGACGTAATATTACATTCGCTGCTAATTTAATGACTGTACTTGAAAAGCCTTTACGCTGGTTGATTGTTTTAATCGGCTTTATTATAGCCAGTCGATACTTTCCCTTTGAAATTGTATCGCATGAAATCAAAATTCGGTTATTCCGTTCTGCATTCATTATTCTTGCGACTTGGGCCCTTCTAAATATTAGTGCCATCCTCACTTTGCTGTTTCCGCAATTAAACAGCAAACTTGATTTAGGTGTCGATCAAATTGTTATACCTTTCATTACAAAAATCATTAATATTATTTTTATTGCTCTTGGTGTTAGTATCGTTGCTGAAGAATGGGGATTTAATGTTAACGGATTTGTCGCCGGTCTAGGACTCGGTGGACTAGCCTTCGCTCTCGCAGCCAAAGATACAATCAGTAATCTATTTGGCGGCATTGTAATCATTACAGAAAAACCATTTACCATTGGCGATTGGATTAAGACTCCAAGTGTCGAAGGAACCGTTGAGGATATCACATTTCGGAGTACAAAGGTCCGAACTTTTGCACAAGCACTTGTAACGGTCCCGAATGCAACGTTGTCTAACGAACCGATTATCAACTGGTCGAAGATGGGTAAACGTCAGATTGCCTTTCACCTAAGAGTTTCTTATCAAACATCAAGGACAAAGCTTGAAGTATTTACGAAACAACTTGAACAAATGCTTCAGAATCATGAAGGGGTTCATAAAGACACAATTATGGTTAGGTTTGACCAGTTCAGCAGTGCGAGTCTAGATATCTATTTGTATTTCTTTACTACTGTCACTGATTATGCTGGCTATTTGGAAACTAAAGAAAATATTAATTTTAAAATCATGGACATTCTAGACCAACATGAAGTGGAAATGGCCATTCCAGCCCAAAATTTAATTTTCAAGAATGAATCAGCACTGCATGAAATGACTGATTTTAACACCTAATCAACTGCCAAGCTGCCTTGGCAGTTTTTTTTTTGCATGAAGACCTTCTGATTATGTTATACTACTTTCATTCGCAAAAAATAGTTCAGGAGTATGATATGATTCAGACTTACACAACAGCACAGAAAATACGTCAGCTCATTTTTATATTGGCACCCATTCTCATTACTCAATTAGGCATCTATTCCATGACATTCTTTGATATTATGATGGCCGGTAAATATCGGACCACAGATGTTGCTGGAGTTTCGATTGGAAGTTCACTCTGGATGCCTGTTTATACGGGAATAAGCGGTATATTATTAGCCCTTACACCAATTATTTCTCAAAAGCTTGGAGCGAGAGATACAAAGTCCATTCCACATACAGTCATTCAGGCGTTATATTTAGGCCTTGTGATGGCAGCAGTCGTCATGGTCATTGGCTCAATTGTTTTAAACCCTATATTAGAACTTATGAATCTTGAGCAATCAGTCCATGATATAGCCCATGACTATTTAATCGCTCTATCATTTGGAATGATTCCTCTCTTCTTATATAATGTCCTTCGATCATTTATTGATTCTCTTGGACAAACACGTATATCCATGTTCATCACCTTACTTGCTTTACCGATTAATGTTTTATTCAATTACTTATTAATCTATGGAAAATGGGGCTTCCCCGAACTTGGCGGGGTTGGTTCAGGGTATGCGACGGCGATTACTTACTGGGTAATTATGGTGATTGCCATTTTGACAATCGTGAAGGTTCAACCTTTTGCCGGCTATAAACTATTTTCTACGCTGTATCGTGCAGCATGGAAAGAATGGCGGGAGCTTTTAATGATCGGACTGCCTATCGGCTTAACGATATTTTTCGAGACTAGTATCTTTGCAGCCGTTACCCTTTTCATGAGTAACTATAATACACTGACAATTGCTTCCCATCAAATCGCCATGAATTTTGCTTCATTCCTATACATGATTCCTTTAAGCATCTCGACGGGGCTAACCATTGTTGTTGGCTTTGAGGCTGGTGCTAAACGATATAAGGATGCTCGGATTTATAGCATACTTGGGATTTCTGGAGCAATAGGTCTGTCATTACTCTGTGCCTCCGTTGTCTTTTTCTTCCGGGAGCAAATCGCTTCGATTTATTCGATTGATGCAGACGTGATCCAGCTGACGGCACATTTCTTGCTATATGCAACCTTCTTCCAATTATCTGATGCGCTTCAAGCACCCATTCAGGGAATACTACGCGGCTATAAAGATGTAACCATCAGCTTTTTCATGTCGTTTATTTCATACTGGATTATCGGACTACCTATGGGGATTCTCCTTTCTAAGTATTCATCATTGGGACCTTTTGGATATTGGATTGGATTAATTGTTGGTCTAGCAATAGGAGCAGTCGGCCTTTTCATTAGACTTCTCTATGTTCAACGTTCGCATGACCTTAAAAGAATACAGCATTAAAAAAAGACAAAGAATCTCCGCGTATAATGGAGACCTTTGTCTTTTTTATTGGAGAAATACTTTTCGTAAAACATCTTTGCCACCTGTAATGGGAATCACGCTGCCTGTAATAAAATCAGATTTGCTATCACATAAAAAGGCAATCACTCTTGCTACATCTTCTCCTGTCCCAGGGCGTCCTACGGGGACATCCGCGTCCTTCTCTAGTTGAGCTTCACTAATACTGCTTTCTTTCCATTCTCCGATAATATCACCGGGACAAACCATATTGGCAGTAATTCCATAGGAAGCTTCTTCAAGTGCAAGGGTCTTAGTTAAGGAGGTCAACCCAGTTTTTGCTGCAGCAAAGGCAGAGCGGTAAATCCAACCAGGGGCCGTTTCCGAACGATCAAATCCTAAGGTAATAATTCTCCCCCAGCCATTATTCCTCATATGCGGCACAATTTCCTTTGCCATGTAGAAAAAACCCGTTAAATTACCATTCATTAAGTAATTCCACTCTTCACTCGAATACTCGAGCATCGGTTTTCGTTCATGAATATAAGGACCTGCGTTGTGGATAAAAACATCAATTCGCCCAAATGATTGAATGACTGTATTCACCACTGAATGACAATCCTTTTCGTCTGCTGCATCACCACGAATTGCAATTGCTTGTACACCATAAGATTCGATTAGTTCAGCTGCTAATTGCTCAGCCTGAACCTTGCTTTCTTTATACGTTACCGCAATATTCATTCCCGTTTCTGCAAGTACACAGGCGGTTTTCCGTCCAATACCAGTTGCTCCTCCAGTTATAACAGCTACTTTTATCTTCACAAAATTTTACCTCTTCATATAAAGTATTTAGATACAGTATATTATACATAATTATTCTTCAGACACTAAATTTAAGAATTATCCGGCTTCCCTCTCATTAACGGTCAGTGAGGCAAATGCATACAATGGTATTACTTGAAACCTAACGAAAGGAGGAAGAAATGATGTTTCCCTGGAATATGCTTTTTTCAAAAAATAAGCAAACAGATTTTACAAATAAGATGAATCCCAATGACGTTCAATCGTTTATCAATCAATTATTTTCTCAGGTCATTCCAGAAAACATGCAGCAAATGATGAATCAGAAGCAAGCGGAAGGATTCCCCTCTTTCCAGGGAGCGGAGCAGGCTGCAAAAGAACAACAACAGCAAGCTTCCAATCCCCTTCAGGCGACCGTTTTCGAAACACATACAGACGTGTATGTACGCATTCCATTAAAAGATCCAGCTTCGGTTAAGCAGATGAAAATCTATCATACATCTAATCAATCAATTGTTGAAGGTTTCCCAGAACCCGGTGACCGGCATGTCATTACCCTTCCTGCTACCGTGAAGAAAAAAGGGGCTTCCGCTCACTATAAAGATGAAACATTGGAAATAAAACTCCAGAAGAATAATGATCTTCAATATTCGGAAATTGACGTATCAGGATTATGATCCTATCCAGCTGTCCGTATAGAGTGAATCCAGAACGGATTCATCCATTTATAAAATAAAAAAAGCCAGACCAAGTGGCCTGACTAACTAACTTTCCAAACATTATTTTCCGATGAACATTTGAGTCCAGTAGTTTCCTGATTCTACGTGTCCAACACCAATGTGAGTAAAGTTTGAACTTAAGATGTTCGCACGGTGGCCTTCACTATTCATCCAAGATGTTACAACTTGTTGAGGTGTTGTTTGTCCCATTGCGATATTTTCTCCAGCAGCACTATAGTCGATTCCGAAAGACTTCATCATATCAAATGGAGAACCATACGTTGGGCTTGTATGATCAAAGTAATTTTTATCTTTCATATCTTGTGATTTGATGCCTGCAACTTTACTAAGTTCAGTATCCATTTCCAATGCTTTTAAGCCTTGTTTTGTACGTTCAGCATTTGTTAATTCAACAACTTCTTTTTCAAATGCACTGATTTCAGAATTCACGTCTTCAGTAGTAGCCGCTTCTTCTTTAGTTGTTTCTTGTTTTGTAGTTGTTTCAGGTGTTTGTACTTCTTCAGCAGGTGTTTTTACTGCCGGAGTTTCTTCTTTTACTGGCGCTTTTACTTCTTCTTTCACTGGTGCCTTTACTTCTTCTTTTACTGGTGCTTTAACTTCCTCTTTCACTGGTGCTTTTTCAGCTGTTACTTCTTTCACTGGCGCTTTTGCAGTTGGTTCTTCTGCTTTTACTGTTTGTTCTTGTGCTTTTACTTTTTTCATTACTTTAGTAAGTGTTTCTTCTGGTGATACGTTAAATTGATGTACAAGAACTTTAAACTGTTCCGGTGAAAATGTTTTATTTGTTTTTGCAAAATATTGTTCGATCAACTTTTGCATTTCTACATTTTTTGCATTCTGGATGCAGATTGACTTGTACTCTTTGTTTACACTAGCAGCCTCGGTTGTATGAGCCCCAGTCCCTGTAAAGATTAGAGCAGCTGCTGCTGCAACAGTAATGATTACTTTTTTCATTTAATAATTCCTCCTAGTTTCTAGTGGCCTTGCCTCTGAAACTATCATAGCATAGCTTTTTCTGTAACATTTGGACCAAGAATTTCCTAGAGAACAAGAATAATATCTTTCACTTCTTCTCCTAAAATATGAGGCGAGAAATCCGCTGTTTATCCAGTTTTTATGTAAAAACAGATCATTCAATAAGTAATCATGCTGATTGTCAATGGTAGTTGCCACCTATAGAAGAAATAAACAACCAGTATTCTAGTATTGACAACTCTTATACTACCTTTCTTATGTAACAGATTTTACGTATATATTACGAGTATTAAAAACTTTTAACGTCAGAAATGAACATAAAAAAAACACTTTGCAAAGGATATTCTGCAAAGTGTCATGCCTGGTTAATGATGCTCCGTACTGTCGTGTTCACTCGAATCCTTGTCTTTCTCCATATTCTCCATTTGACTGTTGCTGCCATCTTCTGGTTCACTTGGCTTGCCGACAATGAACTCCTTTTTCGGCATACTGTGCATTCCGCGGGCAGTCACATGTGCGTATACATAAAAAGTACCTTCTTGGTCAAATGTTTTTTCTATTTTATAGCTGCCGTCCTTATTATGTTTGGCAGCTATCATTTCATGATGTTCATCTTTTGACCGCCATATTTCAAACTTCACTTCTTCTGCATCAGTTACGGCTTCGCCTCCCTGGCTGACCATGGCATCAAATGTAACGGTTTGATTTAATTCACTTTTATCGGGAGATAGTGAAAGTTCAACTTCTAACAGCTTTGGTATTTCCTCTTCTTGGGTATCTTCTTTTCCACAGCCTGCCATAATGGCAGTTACTGCTAGCAGAATAAATAATACTCGTTTCATCATCATCATTCCTCTTTCCTAGTCTATTAGCTTACACTCGGAAAAGACAGCCTGACGGTTGTGCCTTTTCCCGCTTCACTTTCGATTGTAACTGTGCCTTTTTGAAGAACAACCATTTGCTTTACAATGGCTAAGCCTAAGCCTGTTCCACCGTCAAAGCGGCTTCGTGCCTTATTTACTCGATAAAAACGGTCCATAACGTGCGGGATATCTTCTTTAGGAATTCCAATTCCAGAATCCGTAATCTTCAGGATTACCTGTTCCCTCTCATTTGTTAACTGGACCCTGATAACACCGCCAACAGGGGAATAATTCATCGCATTGTCCAATACATTATTAAGGATTTGCTTTAGCTGACTTTCATCCGCAATAATGATTGAATCTGGATCAACGGTTAAGGAAAGGGAAAATCCCCTTTCCTTCATCTTTAAAGAGTACTGCTCAAAGAAATCCTCTAAAAATTGCGCAAAAGCAATGGGAACCTGATTAACAAGCTTTTCATTATTCATTTTTGCTAAATCCATTAAGTTTGTAACAAGTTTTTCTAAACGATTGCTTTCAGACAAAATAAGCGTAAGGTACTTATGTTGATCTTCACCTTTCACTACATCATCAAGAATGGCTTGCGTATAGCCCGTCACATAGCTCAAAGGTGTTCTTAACTCGTGTGAAACGTTCTCAATGAACTCCCTTTTCTTCGTTTCTTCTAGATAAATTGAGTTGGCCATTTCATTAAAAGCTGCAGCGAGGTTTCCTATTTCATCTCTGCTGTTTACCTTCACTTTAATGGAATAATCACCATCAGATACTTTTTTGGCAGCTTCCTCTATTTCTTTTATCGGCTTATACAACCGTTTCAGCCACTTTGTACCAAGAATAATGGCCGTGATGACAAAGATAAGAGCCGCTGCCAGCCATTTATACGCAAACTCTTGTAAAACTTCTTTTATAGAATCGACGGTAACATATGTATAAATAATTCCCTCAAGTCTTCCCTCATCGACAAGCGGCGTTACCGCAGCCACTATTTTACGATTAAAACGTTCTTCATATTCCTCTTTTTGAATCACTTCTCCATTAATTAATTGCTGTCTTTCCTCCTCAGAGATAAGAGAATCATAATCTATTTCGAAGGGCAGACAGGCACTTAACTCTCGAGGGTTGCTGACAATAAAAATTTCACTGTCTATTTTCGAATTCAACCATTCTATCTGCTCTCTATATTCTTCAGAAATTTCCCCGCCTCGATACTCTGCAGCAAGCTTGGCAGCAACCTCTATCATATTTGTCTTTAGCTTTTCCACATATAAGTATTTATAATAATATTGTGACAAGGAGTACGCAAATACGATTGAGAAAACAATAGTCAGCAGGATTGTGAACCACAGTTTAAATGATAGAGAAAAGAAATTACGCTTCATATTCTTCCTCAATCTTATAACCAATTCCCCAGACAGTTTGAATATAATCTGCACTTTTTAACTTCATCCGAAGTGTCTTAATATGCGTGTCAACTGTTCTCAAAGAACCTTCATAACTCACACCCCAAACATGAGTAAGCAGCTGTTCTCGGCTCAACGCCTGTTTTTTATTTGTGATGAGGTAGATCAGCAGTTCGTACTCCTTTAAAGTCAGATTAACCGTGTTTCCTTCAATCGCTGCCGTTCTCGATTTTAAATTCATCTTAATCTTTCCTAAAGAAATGGTTTCATTTTCTGTTTGTTGCTTTTTCCCACTGCGGCGCAGGACTGCTTCGACCCTTGCCACTAGCTCACCCGGATGAAAGGGTTTTACAACAAAGTCATCGGCACCTAGTTTAAGTCCCTTTACTTTATCCCATTCTGCACCCTTAGCACTGACAAATATAACAGGAAGATCCCATTTTTGATGAATTTTTTCACATACCATAAATCCATTGTCGCCAGGCATCATAATATCTAAGAGAATCAGATCGACCTCATGTTTCTCCAATAAGGAAATGGCCTGCACTCCATCAGGTGCTTGAAGACAGTGATAACCGGAATTAAGTAAATACATTTCCATCAAGGTCCGCATATTTTCTTCATCGTCAACGATCAAAACGGTACAATTCTTCATTTCCTCTACTCCCTAATCATCAATTGAAATGGACCCTTGCCAGTTTTCACAGTGGACAGCACTTTTCCTGATGTAGAATTGACCACATACAGTTCATTACTATCGTAGCCTGCCACTAATAAATCACCATTAAATAGCTCCATTTCAAAGGGATTTGCTCCAATAACGGAACTCGCTGTCTGTTCGTAGCTGTGATTGAATGTATAAATCATGCTGCTGCCATGACTGGCTATAAAAATACCATCTTCATTTTCTATAAACTTAATAGGCATGGTAGGTGCTTTCAATGTTTTTATCAGTTTCCCCGTTTGCGTGGAATAGATATGAATTCTTTCTTCTACCTCACTGCCGCTTCCGTGGCCGCCTATCCATATTTCAGATTCTTTTTCTCTCAATAGGCCCCCTGTTGAAGAAGGTGGAATTTCAATTTCTTTCTCGATTTTCATGCTGGACGTGTTGAGTACCGACAATTTGCCCTCACCAAAATTAATAACATACAGCCTTTCACCACTTTTATCTGGAATTAGGGATTGCGGCTGCTTGCCCACCTTCACCTTTTTTTCGATATCGCCCGTCGATGCTAAAAAATAGACCTCGTTGGATTCTTGATTGACGGCTGCCAGTTCACCTGTATGTAACTGAGTCATGCTCACAATCCCACGTCCCACATCCCAGCTCTCTAGCTTTTTTCCTAGACTTAGTGAATAGACACTGATTTTCTCCATGTCCTTCCCATAGATGAGCAGCGTATCTCCGTCATCTACTAACAGTCCTCCTAGAAATGGATCTGATAGATCCCATTCTGTAATCTTCTGATACTGCTTATCTATAAAACTAATTGTTGTATCTTTTAAGTTAAGTGTTGCTGCAAATGATTGATTGGCAGGGATCTTAGGATAGGACTCCTCACTGCAGCCCGTTACAAACAATAGCAGCAGCACAATGAATGCTTGTTTCATCTCGTAACTCCTCTGTTCTCTATACTAACCAGAATTGTATACTCTTTCTGTGAAGATTGTGTGAATTTAATGAAAGAAATTACATTATTACCCTATGTTAACTGCTCCATTTCCGAAAGATAAACAGTGGTTAACGCGTGTATTTTATCGCTGGATAAATCGGATTCCGCCAGTCTTTTCATACTATAATAAAATTTTTCGTATACTGATTTTCGTACGCGAGGATGGGCATTTTCATCAAGTAGCTCTCTGCGAACCAATTCTGAAAGGATACCTTTTTTACCCTGTTGGTGTTCATGTTGAACACTTCGGTTATTCCATATGTTTAAATAAGCCTGTAGGAGCTCTTCAGATGTATCATTTTCAGTCATTGTATTCCCTGCTTTCTTTTACATAAATTGGTGAAAAAAGAGACATCCTATTCCTAAAAGGAAAGGAGTGAATAACATGTCCCAAGTATATCGATGCCCTAACTGTAAAACGAATAAAACGCGCTTTAATCTCATTCAACAAATGGCTACCTCAGTCAAAATGGATCCAAATACAGGTGACGTTGTCGAGGAATATACCAATGAGACACTTGATGCCTTTCATCTTCCTTATCAAGGTCCAGAAGTCCGAGTGCAATGTGCCGCCTGCGGTTTAATTGAAGATGAAAAAACATTTGCTGCGTTCGGTGACATGAGCACCAACTGACCGTTTTTAGTATAAAGCTTATTTATGAAGAAAGGTAGACAAAAAAACAACACCATTCCACTTCAGGAAAGGTGTTGTTTTTTCAACTTCATCTACTTTTCTTCATCAAGCGCTTTTTTCGCGGTGTCTATCGCGATGGGGATTGCTTTTCCTTCGTCATTCCCATCATCAAGCAACGCATTAGCAATTTCAATTGCCTTCATTCTGACATCTTCGTCTAAATTTTTCATTGCGGGTGGATAATCATTTTTTGACCAAGGCAAATCATTACCTCCTTATAGGAAAATGAGTTGTCTTATTTTTACCCGTTATGAGAAAAAGAAAACGTATTATTGTTTCTCTAGGGCCATTAGTTGATCATGAATCAGCACTTCATTCAATTGTTCGCCGATAATCACCATATTCAATGGCATTTTCATCATTTCATTCATAAACAGCGGCATCCCATAGGAATATTGAAAAAGACAAGGATAAGGAGAATGTGTGAAGGAAACATAGCCCTTCATCCGGTATACCGTTTCTGGAAGACTTCTGAGCCAGTTTTCAAACTCATTTTGATCTACCGGATTTGTAAATGTATGGACAATCGCTTGTAGATGTAGATGATTGTGAACGTCTAGTTTTTGGTGCACACCCTTTGCTTTCATTTTCAACTTTCGAATACTATCTAAAGATACTTTTGCTTGAGTAGTCAATAAGATGACTGCACCTGAATTAATGGCTTGCACAGAATAAAGAAGCTGACTAGCTTCCATTTCAGTGACTAGATCCTGCTTATTCAATAATATAAAGTCAGCATGTTGAAGTTGTTCAACCAGCAGGTGACGGAGCTGTGGGGAGAGTTCACTCCGATCCTTCCATCGCAGCAAGTCTAAAACCGTGATGATTCCTTTATATTCAAGACGTTCAGCAAATATTGGAGACATAATTCCATCCAGTACTTCAACAGGATGTGCTGCACCAGTCGTTTCAATGTAGATCGCATCTAAATCCTCAATCAGTAATTCTTGAAGCTGTGCCTCAAGCTTGTCCTGAATGGTACAGCAAATACAGCCGCCAATTAATTCCTTAACAGGGACTTCATCACCGAGAATTGAAGTATCGACAGAAACACTACCAAGCTCATTCATTAATACTGCGGTTTTTCTGCCGGCCTCGTTTTCTTGATTAATAATTTGTTTTAGCAGGGTTGTTTTGCCGCTTCCAAGGAAGCCCCCTAAAATATATATTTCCGTTCTTTTTGTCATTTTTATAACTCCCATTTACATTAGTCTTCCTATGAGTGTATCATATGATAAACACATCATAGCATGTTAAAATTCTTTTACAAAAGGATAGCTTATGTATGCTGTTTAAAATACATATCCCAGTAAGGCACCTGAGGATTTAAAATAGGAGAATACTATATGTCAATTGGACACGTACCAGCGGATCTTGAATTTACAGATATTCTTGAACATATTGATGAAACCATTATTATAGCAGATCTTTCTCATACAATCACATGGATGAACGATGCTGCCGTAAAAATCTTAGGTCCGTTGTATTCTCTATTTGGTATTGCAGAAAATGAAGATCTAATAGGAAAGCATATGGACTTTTTTCATAGCCATCCAGCACATCAAAAACAAATCATGCATGAATTAAATCATACATACCGTACAGTGATTACTATTAAGAATTCCTATGTGGCGGAAACAGTTATTGCTCCTATCTATAATAAACAACAAGTAAAACAAGGTTATATCCTTATGCTGTTGGATGTAACAGAAAAAGCCCAACAGGAAAAAGAAAAAGAGCAAACCATTGCCCTATTATCTACTCCCATTCTTAAAATATGGGATTCAGTACTCGCCATACCTATTTTCGGAAATCTCACAAACGAGCGTGCAGATCGATTACTTGAAACAATCTTAAAAAAATGTGTCGAAGAAAGAGCTGAATTTTTCCTGCTCGATCTTTCATCATTATCCAAAATTGACGAAAGCAGCGGCTATTATATTAATAAAATAGGTCAGTCCTTACGGTTAATTGGAACTGAGTGCTTTGTTGTAGGTGTTTCTCCATCGCTGGCATCGTCGATTTCAAAGTCTAATTTCCATTGGACAACTTATTTGCATGTTCAGCAAGCTATTCAGGAAATTATGACTCGTCGAGGAGTCTCTTTCTCCTATATTCCCTAAAGTCTAAAGGCGTCCTTGGAAGGAAGACTGGGGATGTTGATTTTCTTTCCAGGCGCTCGCTTACGCTCCTGCGGGGTCTCACCTGTCCCGCTGTTCCCGCAGGAGTCTTCACGCCAACACTCCAATAAACCTTCTTTCTAAATTTTATTTGGATTTTAATCCGATACCTAAATTGAAACACGAGCAAACAAATTCAAGAGGAAGTCAATCAAGATAGGGAAAATGACGAAAAAACCCTTTCGGACAGATCCGTTCGAAAAAGAAGAATCAAAGATTATTATGGAGAGCACTAGTAACATTGAAAAGATGAACGAACAATGCAGTCCTTCTATTAGAGGCTGAGCTGCCTTGATTGAATTGTGTTCGAAATCCAAAAGAGGTGCGCAGCGAAACCATTCCGCACGGCTAAATTAGTACTTTATATCAATCATTCAGCAGTTTCTTATGCTGAGTAAAACACAGCAAAATACACATAAGCTAGGAGATACATTTTCCAGCTCATGTGTGTTTTGTGTATTTTTATTTTTCTAAGAATAGAATGCGAAGTTTCTCTGCTTAATTTGTTTGGTTTCACAAATTCCAAAACCTTGCCAATTAAAAAAAGGAGACTGTAGACAGGCTCAATTTCCATCGAGTTTGTCTACAGTCTGAGGCGTCCTTGGAAGGACGCCTTTTTGTCTTATGTTTTCCACATCACGATCAAAAGCTTGAAATCAGAATGAAACTATTATGTAGTGGCTTTTCATCGTGTACGACCCTCGTTTTATCTGCTGTTAGTTTTCGGTCTAGAGGTATTGATTTTAATAGGAGACCGATTATTACCGAATTCAGTAGTCGCGGCCTTTTTCACCGTATTCGTCACTGCGTGGATAGCTTCCCCCACATCTTGAGCAGAATCGAGCAGCGGGTCTACCGCTTTAATCTTACCTTTAACATCTACCGTTATTTCGTTGGCTGTTCGAAGGAGTTGCTTGGATTCGTCTGATAGATCGTGGATAGCGTTTCTGACATCTGCTAATGTTTGATTTGCTTCTCCTAAAGTAGTCATCCCTTTTTGAAGAGTCGAAATTAAATAGACCACTAACCAAATAAAAGCAAGCGCAATCGCTGCGACACTATATTGAATAATCATGTTTTGCTCCCCCTCAGTATTAAAATTGTTGTAACATAACAGCATTAAAACAATGGTGAATTCCCGGGGTGTCTAGACCTGTTTTATTTAAGTTTGATATGGACCCCTTCTTGCTGTACCAATGGAGTTGATGGCTTTGATGGAACTGTCGGTGTACTTGGTACACTTGTTGAATCTGAAGGACTCTTCCCGCTCTTACTAGCTTCTTTAATTGAATGAGTTACATTATGAATCATCTCTCCAACATCCTGTGCAGATTCTAATAACGGATCGACATTTCTGATTTTCCCCTTAACATCTACGGTTATTTGATTGGCGGTGTGAATCAATTGTTTCGACTCTTCCGTTAATCCGTGAACAGCATTTCTAACTTCAGCGAGTGTCTTATTAGTTTCTTCAAGTGTCCCCATCCCCTTTTGAAGTGTCTGGTTTAGAGTATAAATTAAATAGACTACTGCCCCTGATATCGTGCCAATACTTATTTTTTTTAACATGTCCTACCCACTCCTCTCCATAAAAAGTATGCAAAAAAGGCGGATTTGATTCCCTATAAGCAAAAAAAGACAGCCAGCACCGTCATTACAACGGGACTGCCTGTTACCCTTATAAAGGAGTTGTTTCTATGCCATACTGATCAGCCAGCTTCATTAGCTTCTCTTCATATTCTTGGTATTGCTCTTGAGATTTTTGAAAATCATTTTGTGCTTCCTGAGCAAGGCTTTGGTCGTTGGTTTCAATGGCTTTTACATCTTTAGTTAACGCTGCTGTCTCACTATTTAAATAGCCGAGAAATAGTTTATGTACATCTACTATGGATTGTGATTTTGTCTCAATCGCCTGTGCTTCATTTACTTTTTTCGCGAATTTTGGATTATAATCATCTTCCAGATATCTCAAAGCTGCATCAATATCCGTTTCTTCCATATAGTTAGTCCTATATTCTTCATCAAGTGAATTCATGTCCATAATCACTTCATTTACTGTCATCATATAAGAGGCTAATTCCGCTGCTACTGGATCTACAGTCGTGTCCTTTTCTTTAGCTGTTAGATCCGTTGCTGTTGTGTCCGTACTTTCATCTGCTATGACTTCCTTTGTTTCTGCTGGATTCTCTTTTGCTTCTTTCTCTTGGCAGCCTGTTAATATCAAGAATAATGCTGCTCCTGTCAGTAACCATACTCTGCTTTTCCTCAATACGATACATCCTCCTTAATCAATTAACATCCAATAAAGAACTCCTTCCCTCGTACAAGAAAATTAAACCAATTAAAGAATATAATTACATTAGGGTGCTTATCTAGTAAGTGTTTAATGTTCTACGAATTTGCTCGTCTTCAATCCGTGAAAAGGTCCAATGCTTCTATTCTTTTAACCGCTTCTCTCAGTCTGTCTTCAGAACAGAGCAGTCCAACTCTCACATATCCTTCACCGAATTCACCAAACCCATTCCCTGCAGCAACAGCTACGTGTGCTTTTCTGAGCAGAAGATCAGAGAATTGCTCTGAAGTATAAGGCTTAGGAACTTTTAGCCAAGCAAAAAAGGACCCTTCTGGTGCAGTCACGTTCCAGCCAAGAGATTGTAGTCCGTCGATTAATACGTCTCTCCTGTCTTGGTAACGGCCAATCAATTCCTCCACACATGTTTGTGAGTCAAGCAGTGCAGCTGCTGCCGCTTCCTGAATAGCAGGAAACAAACTAACATATAAATGATCCTGCAGCAGATTAATAGCTTCAATAACACTTTTATTGCCTACAGCAAAGCCGACACGCCAGCCAGCCATATTATATGTTTTTGATAACGTATAAATTTCAATACCGATTTCTTTTGCTCCTGGTGTTTGAAGAAAGCTAAGCGGTTTATTTCCATCAAATCCAATCGCACCATAGGCAAAATCATGAACAACACAAATGGTGTGTTTCTTTGCTAGTTTGACAGTGCGTTCAAAAAAGTTGGAAGTGGCTGCTGCACCGGTAGGATTATTGGGATAATTTAAATACATCAGCTTGGCAAGGTTCAGCGTTTCTAATGGGAGAGCCTGATAATCCGGCAGGTACTGTTTCTCTTCCAGAAGAGGCATAATTGCCGTTTTCACTTGGGCCAGCATGATTCCAGAGAGATAATCCGGGTACCCTGGGTCTGGAACGAGTACGGTATCACCGGGGTTTAACAGGCATTGCGGAAGCTGTACCAATCCTGCCTTCCCTCCAAACAAAATTGCTACCTCCGACTCCGCATCAAGCTCGACCCCGTATTCTCTTTGATAATAAGCTGCAGCCGCCTCTTTTAAATACGGGTATCCACTAAATGGGGAATACTTATGGTTCATAGGATTCTTGACCGCTTCCTGAAGCTTTGCGACAATATGAGGAGGAGTCGGTTGATCAGGATTTCCTTGCCCTAGATTTATGACATCATGACCTTTTGCCTTTTCAGCTTCTACTCGAGCCGCTAGTGAGGCAAAGAATTGTTTAGGAAGTGAGTTTAATAAGTTCGATTTACTAAAGTCAACCATATAAGCACCTTCTTTATTTTTTTATGTAACTAGCTTAATAGAAATGAGGGATGATAATGAAATGGAAAATTGCCTGCATTCAAATGGACATTGCTTTTGGAAACCCCGAAGAAAACTACCAACGAATACGTTATAAAATAATGTTGGCTGCAGCGTCAAAACCTGATATTGTCGTCCTGCCCGAGCTTTGGACTACTGGGTATGACCTGACGAGGCTAGATGAATTAGCCGATCATGAAGCAGACCGAACCATTCGTTTTTTACAGGAATGCGCTTTGGCTCATTCCATCCATTTTGTCGGTGGATCTGTCGCTCGGTCTACACCGGAGGGCATATTTAATACCCTCATTATTGTTTCCAACAAAGGAAAAGTAGTTAAACTGTATGACAAACTTCATTTGTTTCAGTTAATGAATGAGCATCATTTTCTTATGCCTGGACAAAATGATGGTGCCTTCACTTTGGATGAGCAGCATTGTGCTGGGTTCATTTGTTACGACATTCGTTTTCCAGAATGGCTTCGCGTTCATTCAGCTGACGGAGCAGGCGTCCTATTTATTGCTGCAGAATGGCCGGAACCTCGGATTTCTCATTGGCGCGCGTTATTGATTAGCCGAGCAATCGAAAATCAGGCCTATATCATTGCTGTCAACAGGGTTGGTTCAGATCCTGCAAATACGTTCGGCGGTCACACTATGGTCATCAACCCTTGGGGAGAAATTATAGCAGAAGCTGGCGACCAGGAAGAAATAGTATTAGCAGAAATTGACCTCGAACTAATCGACAGTGTACGAAAACAAATACCTGTTTTTCAGGACAGAAGACCAGAATTTTATTAAGAAATCAAATAATTCTATCATTTCTGTATTTACTATATCATGATTTTCTGTACAGAGCTCCAAGTCCTCCTTCTAAGGAAACAAAAAAACAGGCTGCTCAAGCGATTAATTGCTTGAGCGGCCTGTTTAGGTTAGTTGATTTCTTTTTCTAAAATGCTTTCTGCTTTTTTCACTTGGGTATCATTTGCGAGAATTTTCTCACGCAGCATTTCCATTAATGCTATCGTAGTCTCCCCTTCTAATACACCAGTTACTTCAAGTTTTTTTTCTTTTTGAAGGTCAGAAACAGCTGTTTTAGTTGCTTCATCGTAAAAACCATCCACTTTACCAGGGTCGAATCCGGTTGCTTCAAGCATTTGTTCTGCTGTTTTAATCTCAGTAGAAGTATCTGATTCCTTCATCTTTTTATCTGGAGAAATATACGCAAGGCTTGCATATTTCGGTAATGATACTTTCACATCAGGCTCGATGCCTTTACCATGAATCCAATTACCATCTGGTGTCAGCCATTTGTATGCAGTGAATTTAAAATTAGAACCATCATCATATTCATCTGCAGTTTGGACCGTTCCCTTACCAAATGATTTCTCACCAACCAATTGAATGTCAGCTGACTCACTTACAGCAGCAGCGACAATTTCAGATGCGCTGGCACTACCGCCGTCAATTAAGACAACGACAGGTTTATCAAAGACAGTCTTATTATCTGATTTTGTAATTTCTTTTTGACCGGCACGATTTTCTACTTGGTAAATATTCTCACCTTTAGGAACAAAAATGCTGGCAATTTCCTGTGCTTTGCTTAATAAGCCGCCTGGGTTGCCACGAAGATCAAGAATAACTCCCTTCATCCCCTTTTCTTCCATCTCAGATAGTGCTGTTTTTAATTCTTCGGTCGTGTTATCAGAGAAACTCGTTACCTGTATTTTTGCAATTTTGCTTGGCAGCAATTCTGCATATACCGTTTCAATCGGAATCGTATCTCGGACAATCGTAACCTTTAGAGGTTCTGATGTTCCACGGGAAATCATCAACTCTACCTTTGTCCCTTTTTTACCTCGAATTTTCATAACCGCTTCTGTTGAGCTCAAGCCTTCTAGACTGTCTCCATCAACGCTTAGAATAATATCATTTGGCTTAACCCCAGCTTTTTCTGCTGGAGCACCTTTAATCGGTGATACGACCATGATTTGTTTATCATGTTCTTGAATTTCAGCGCCAATCCCCTCAAACGAAGATGAAATGCTTTCATTAAAGCTCTTAGCTTCCTCTTCATCCATATAAGTAGAATACGGATCATCCAAGGCTTGAATCATGCCATTGATTGCACCATCAACAAGCTCATTATCATCGACATCTTTATAGAAGTTCTTTTTTAAGGTATCGTATGTATCATACAACTTTTGGAATTCTGCATGTTCTGTTTTTTCAACTGGAGCAAGAGATTCTACCTTTTCATCACCAAAGGTTAGGGCGATTGTGGTAATTCCTGCTGTTAAGAAAACAATTAAAAATATCCCCATAATAAAAGGAAACTTTTTCATTTTAATCAATTTATTTTCTGTTTTCGGTTCTTGCTTATTATGATCTTCCTCCACTAATTGTTCACCACTTTCATGTATCCTAACTCCTAAATGAATATTTAGGAATGTTTTATCTATTTTATCAGGTTTACACCGAAACGAAAATAAAAAGTATGTCTAGCGAGTAAGAAACTAATAAGAACTGAAGATCCATTTCTCAGAATTCCTATAGTTAAGCCTGTATCTATGAAGATACAGGCTTACCATTATTCTTGTATAGCTGCTTCGAGTGCAACTTCAATCATTTCACCAAACGTTGATTGACGCTCTTGTGAGGTTGTCTCTTCACCAGTTAGAAGATGGTCACTTATGGTTAAAATAGACAGCGCCTGACGATCAAACTTCGCTGCGATGGTATATAGAGCAGCGGATTCCATTTCGATTGCAAGAATCTTATATTTAGCCCATTTTTCAAGCTCGCTGTTGTCATTATAGAACTGATCAGCTGTAAAAACATTCCCAACTTTTAGCTTCAATCCTTTTTTCAATCCAGCTTCATATGACTTTAATAATAAATCAAAGTCAGCGGTCGGTGCATAATCTACGCCGCCAAATGTCAGACGATTCATTTGTGAGTCTGTTGATGCACTCATTGCCAAGATGACATCACGAACTTTAACATCCTTTTGAATAGCACCTGCTGTTCCAACACGAATCAGCTTTTGAACATTATAGCTGCTGATTAATTCGTTCACATAAATAGAAATTGAAGGAACACCCATACCTGTACCTTGTACAGAAATACGCTTACCTTTATAGGTTCCTGTATAACCAAACATATTTCTTACATCATTATATTGAACTGCATCTTCTAGGAACGTTTCTGCAATATATTTAGCCCGCAACGGATCACCTGGTAATAATACCGTTTCTGCAATTTCATTTTCTTTCGCATTAATATGTACACTCATTTAAAATCCTCCTTATAAAAACTGTGAAATATTGACACAGTTTACTATACCATACTGACCTTCCCAAAGGGAACTATACACATAAGTACAGTTTTTGCTCCATGAAAAAAACGACGGGGGTGTCCGTCGTTTCTTAACGCTTATGGGTGTGCAGGGTCCGTTGTTACCGGGCGTTTATTCATCCGTCTCTTCATCGATGATACACTTCTCCAATAAATAGTCGAATGTGATATCTGCAAGATCTTCGAGTTCAGATTCAGCCGGAATATATCCCCGTTTCATCAGCTCTTGATAGAAAAATTCTGCAATTTCTTCCGTATCAATAAAAACCTCAATCTCCCGCATATCATCGCCCCCTTGTTACAGGTGTATGAACAGCTTTAGACAATTATGCCTGTATTCCAGCTGCCATCAGGTTTCGGCCTATCTTCTACTGTCAATTTGCTAATTTTTTATTTGAATAGAGTTCACTCGCCGTTTTTTTTATCTTCACCATGGCAACGCTCATCACATGTTTGTAGTCCTCATCGCCAAAGAGGGTGAATAGAATTTGATAGTCATTGTATAAATCGAGCAGGCCATCGATCAGCTGTTTTTTTTCCTCCATATTTTTTCGCCTTTCCCCTTCTGTTATAGCAGGTTTTTTTGATAAGGCGTCAGGATCAAGAACCACATTTTTCTTTGGGCTGCTAGCATGCATTCCCATATTTTTTATGAAGCTTTCTGCTTTTTCAGCATCTGCTATCAATTCCATTTCTTCTTCATGTGTTTCCAGCCACTCGCCATCGGAAATCCGTGAAAGTTCATAGATGACATCTTCCCATGCATGCTCTTGGTAACGCCAGATCTCAGTACGAAATCCGATAACCTTAAAATAGTCCTGCTCATACCCCTCTACCTTTACCAAATCTCCAAAGATAAACTTATACTCAATATCGATTTGTTCGGCTTCAGTATGAATTTCACCCTCATATTCAAAGATATGCTGCAAAGTCGGTTCTAAATATAACCCTTCGCTGTGGTTAACTTCATAAATAAATACTCCATCCAAGTACTTAACATCTGTAATATTCCCTACTGTGCCGTACATTGAAATGACGACTGTATCGCCTTTCTTAAATTTCGGCTGTTTTTTTTCCCCATAAGAGACATCCCCTCAACATAGGTCCTAAATGTTTATTACTAAAGTATATGCATATCCAAGCCATATGGTTAAGAAACATTGAGGATATATGGTAAATCTCGCGCGGAAATATAGAGGAGTCGAAATGG
>NZ_AJTN02000017.1 GCF_000305495.1 Peribacillus psychrosaccharolyticus ATCC 23296
TCTTTTTTTGTGTTTTTTTTCGTAAATAGTGCCCAGACGGGAATAAGCAGCCTCTAGACGGGTATATGCAGGGTCCAGACGGGATTAACGTGGTCTCAGACGGGAATACGCATCCAGACGGGATTGATAGCAGGAATAGCAAAAAAAGAGATAAAATACCCCCCATGAAAAAAGTCTAGAAGGCAGCATGTATACTTCAATAAAGACCAGCAACCCATTTTCAAAACCCCCTTTAAAATATGATGCTCCGGAAAGGAATAATGCTATAAATGGCAAATATATATGTTGTCAGCATGCTTTCTTGAAATTGCTCCCCTTGGACTTTTTTAAAATAAAGTTAATTTAGGACTCTTTAAGGTAGTTATTTAAATTATCAAAGTGTTTTATCAGCAGCTATAGGAGGTATACTGCAAATATAAGCAAATTTTAAAATGTACGTGTGTAAATGGACTTAAATGGAAAAAATAATTTATGAATGAGAAAATGCGTTAAAGTTGCAAATAAAAACATTCATTTGTATAATATTAGTCAAATATAGTCAAAGTCAGGACGGGGGAGGATAGGTGAGAAATATATCCGATGTTATCGAAATTTATTTAAAGAAAATTTTTGAAATGAGTCAAAATGACACACTTGAAATTAAAAGAAGTGAAATTGCTGATAAATTTCAGTGTGTACCTTCCCAAATAAATTATGTGATTAATACTAGGTTCACCATTGAACGCGGATATTTAGTAGAAAGTAAACGAGGCGGCGGCGGGTATATCAGAATCATGAAAGTTCAATCGTATGATGATGTGGATTTAATTGATCAATTACTATCTTTAATTGGCATGCGGGTTTCGCAAGCTGCTGCTGAAGGAATGATAAGTCGTTTAGTCGAAGAAGAAATTATTAATAACCGTGAAGCAAAAATCATGATGAGTGTTATTGATCGTTCAGTCATTTATATTGATTTGCCAGAACGTGATGAGCTTAGGTCGAGGATATTGAAAGCAATGTTAACTACATTAAAGTATAAATAGGGTTTTTGCTGAGGTGATAATGATGCTTTGTCAAGAATGTAATCAGATGCCAGCGACTCTCCATTTTACAAAGTTTATAAATGGCGAGAAGAATGAAATTCATATTTGTGAGAAGTGTGCTCAGGAAATGGGCGAGGTTTATATTAATCAAGCAGGGCAGGGTTTCTCTTTTAATAATTTACTATCAGGATTATTAAATATTGAACCTATATTTCAGTCATCTACGGCGAGTGCGAAGCCTAAAACAGAGGAGCTGCGCTGTAAGCGTTGTAACCTTTCTTTCAAAGAGTTTGTCCATGTAGGCAAATTTGGTTGTGAGGATTGTTATAAAACATTTGATAATCAACTGAATCCGATTTTAAAAAGAGTGCATAGCGGCAATACTGCCCATATTGGTAAGATTCCAAGCAGGATGGGTGATACGATTCATCTTCGGAAGCAAGTGGCACAGTTAAAAGAGGTTTTAAAAGATTTAATTGAAAAAGAAGAATTTGAAAAAGCGGCGGAAATTAGAGATGAGATTCGTTCGCTTGAGAAACAAAATGATCGTCACGTTGATGGGGGGCCTCAATCATGAGTTTTGAACGATTTGTACAGAGTGCTTTGAGTTCTTGGATGAATGAGGACGGTCCTGATACGGATATTGTATTAAGTTCTAGAGTGAGGTTAGCGAGAAATTTTAAAGACTTTACTTTTCCAACAGTGTTTTCGGATGAAGAAGGACAGGAAGTCATTGAGTTAATTAAAAAGGAGTTTGCAGGTAAGAAGATAAGTGAGTGCGGCCAGTTAGAATTACTGGAAATGGATTCACTTGAACCTCTGCATAAAAGAGTGTTAGTCGAAAAGCATTTAATCTCCCCGAATTTAGCAAGTGATTCTTCTTTTGGAGCTTGTCTCTTATCTGACAACGAGAAGGTATCCATTATGATTAATGAGGAAGACCATATTCGAATTCAATGCTTAGCTCCTGGTCTGCAGCTGACGGAAGTATTACAAATGGCTAATCATATTGATGATTTGGTTGAGGAAACCGTTGACTATGCATATGATGAAGAACGCGGGTATTTGACCAGCTGCCCAACAAACGTGGGGACGGGGTTAAGAGCTTCAGTCATGATGCATTTACCTGGTCTGGTTCTAACTCAACAATTAAATCAAATTATTCCAGCTATGAACCAGCTTGGCTTAGTAGTAAGAGGAACCTACGGTGAGGGCAGTGAGGCTCTGGGGAATATTTTTCAAATATCGAATCAGATTACTCTAGGCAAATCAGAGAAGGATATCGTAAACGATTTAACGAGTGTCGTTCAACAGATAATCGCGCAAGAGAGATCATCTAGAAATGCTCTCGCGAAGACCTCGCATATACAACTTGAAGATCGGATTTACCGGTCATTCGGTACGCTGATTAATGCAAGAATTATTGAATCCAAAGAAGCGGCTACCTGTATATCTGATGTACGCTTAGGCATCGACCTTGGATATATTGATAGTATCTCTAAAACAATTCTAAATGAGTTGATGATCTTAACCCAGCCGGGATTTTTACAAAAATACGCTGGAGGACCGTTACAGGCATATGAACGTGACATTCGCAGAGCATCGTTAATTCGCGAACGGTTAAAACTGGAGAAAAACGAAAATTCTTAAGGAGGATTTAACCTATGATGTTTGGTCGTTTTACTGAAAGAGCGCAAAAAGTATTAGCATTGGCACAAGAGGAAGCTATACGTTTAGGACATAATAATATCGGTACGGAACATATTCTGCTCGGCCTTGTGCGCGAAGGAGAAGGAATTGCTGCTAAAGCTCTTTACGCACTTGGATTGGGCTCTGATAAAATTCAGAAGGAAGTTGAAAATCTGATTGGTCGGGGTCAAGAAACGGCACAAACGATTCATTATACACCGCGGGCAAAAAAAGTGATTGAACTTTCAATGGATGAGGCACGCAAATTAGGCCATTCTTATGTGGGAACAGAACATGTGTTACTTGGATTAATCCGCGAGGGTGAAGGGGTAGCTGCCCGTGTACTTAATAATCTTGGTGTAAGTTTGAATAAAGCTCGTCAACAGGTATTACAATTGCTAGGCAGTAATGAGTCAGGCAGTCATCAAGGCTCGACATCAGCAAACGCAAGTACGCCTACTCTAGACAGTCTGGCTCGAGATCTAACAGCCATTGCACGTGAAGGAAGTCTTGATCCGGTTATTGGCAGAGGTAAGGAAATTCAGCGTGTCATTGAGGTCCTTAGCCGACGTACTAAAAACAATCCTGTTTTAATTGGTGAGCCGGGTGTTGGTAAAACAGCCATTGCTGAAGGTCTTGCGCAGCAGATTATTAATAATGAAGTACCAGAAATTTTACGCGATAAACGAGTAATGACTCTTGATATGGGAACCGTGGTAGCAGGAACTAAATATCGTGGAGAATTTGAGGATCGATTGAAGAAGGTTATGGACGAAATCCGTCAGGCCGGAAACATCATTCTTTTCATTGATGAACTTCATACGTTAATTGGTGCAGGAGGAGCAGAAGGAGCTATCGATGCTTCTAATATCTTAAAACCTTCTCTAGCTCGTGGAGAACTTCAATGTATTGGTGCTACAACACTCGATGAATACCGTAAGTATATTGAAAAAGATGCAGCGCTTGAGCGTCGATTCCAACCGATAACCGTTAATGAGCCTACTATAGATGAGTCTATTCAAATCCTTAAAGGATTACGTGACCGTTATGAAGCCCATCACCGTGTGTCCATTACAGATGAGGCTATCGATGCGGCTGTAAAAATGTCAGATCGTTATATCTCTGATCGTTTCCTTCCAGACAAAGCGATTGATTTAATCGATGAGGCAGGTTCAAAGGTTCGACTTCGTTCCTATACAACTCCTCCAAATTTAAAAGAGCTTGAACTGAAACTTGATGAAGTGCGCAAAGAAAAGGATTCTTCAGTGCAGAGTCAAGAATTTGAAAAAGCTGCATCGCTTCGAGATACAGAACAGCGATTACGTGAACAGTTGGACGAAACGAAGAAAGTATGGAAAGAAAAGCAGGGCCAAGAAAATAGTGAAGTTACTGTAGAAGATATTGCCCATGTCGTATCAAGCTGGACTGGAGTGCCTGTAACACGACTGGCACAGACTGAATCAGATAAGTTATTGAACATGGAGGCTATTCTTCATGACAGGGTTATCGGTCAGGACGAAGCCGTTAAAGCTGTTTCAAAGGCAGTTAGACGTTCAAGAGCAGGGTTAAAGGATCCAAAACGACCAACTGGTTCATTCATTTTCCTAGGGCCGACTGGGGTTGGTAAAACAGAATTAGCAAGAGCACTTGCTGAGTCAATCTTTGGCGATGAAAACGCGATGATCCGTATTGATATGTCTGAGTATATGGAAAAACATTCGACTTCACGTCTAGTTGGTTCACCTCCAGGATATGTAGGCTATGAAGAAGGCGGCCAGTTGACAGAGAAAGTCCGTCGTAAGCCGTATTCAGTAGTACTGCTGGACGAAATTGAAAAAGCACATCCAGATGTATTTAACATCCTTCTGCAAGTGCTTGAAGATGGAAGACTAACTGATTCTAAAGGCAGAACCGTTGATTTTAGAAATACGCTTTTAATTATGACATCGAATGTCGGGGCATCCGCGTTAAGAATGAATAAATATGTTGGATTTGCTGTACAGAGTGAGGCTAATGGGTATTCAGATATGAAAGGAAAAGTCATGGAAGAGCTAAAACGCGCTTTCCGTCCAGAATTCCTAAATCGTATCGATGAGACCATCGTATTCCATTCACTTGAGAAAAAACATCTGAAGGAAATTGTTTCATTAATGACCAATCAGTTAACAGAACGTTTGAAAGAACAAGACATCTTCTTAGAACTTACAGATAAAGCAAAAGAAAAGATAGCAGATGAAGGATATAACCCGGAATACGGAGCACGACCAATTCGCCGGGCTATTCAAAAACATGTGGAAGATTATCTTTCCGAAGAATTACTTAAAGGAACCATCGTAAAAGGAAAGAAAATTATTATGGACGTCGAAAACGGTGAATTCACCATAAAAGATGGGGAAACTGTTGATACTAGTAAATAATAACAAATAGATCCTTCACGGAGGTACACGTGTTTTCATACCGTGTACCTCTGTTTTTTTTATAATTCTCCAAAAATCACTTTTTCGAATGTGACTTGCAGAAACAGTCGATAAATGAAAGGAATTTTAAGAAGGATAATAGCAGGGTTCTATATAATTTATAAAGTAGTTATTTTTTTCAAAGTTAACGATAAGGATAAGGAGTAATACCCTTTAGAGCCCGGCTGTTGATGTTATTTCGTCAGTTAGCTGGACTAACCAGAAGAGGGACTAAACTGCATGAAGGAGGCGGCTAAACTAGTTGTGAGAAATTAGAACCCTCTGATTAGCAGACGTTTCACCGTTGTGAAGACTCTTAAATAGGTGGAGGAGGGTGAAGATGACCGATAAGAAGACATATGAAAAAATGAGATTGGATATTCTTCAACTAGTGGCACCAGGAACCCCCTTGCGAGAAGGCATAGATAATGTCCTGCGTGCTAATACAGGTGGTTTAATTGTAATTGGAAGTTCAGAAAAAGTCCGTTTGGTAGTAGATGGCGGGTTTCCGATTAATTGTACCTTCACACCCAGCACCCTGTATGAATTAGCCAAAATGGATGGAGCCATTATTCTAAATGATAAAGCTGATCGAATTATCCTTGCTAATGCTCAGCTGGCACCAGACACAACAGTTCCTTCTAGGGAAACCGGAATGCGTCACAGGACTGCTGAGAGGGTCGCCAGAGAGACCAAAGCAATGGTGATTGCCATTTCACAGCGGCGGAACATCATTACGTTATATCAAGGGACTTTTCGGTATGTATTAAAAGATATAGAAGTTATTCTCGCGAAAGCCAATCTGGCTGTACAAACACTGGAGAAATATAAAGTTGTGTTTCAGCAGAGCATAACGGATCTCGGCTTAATGGAGTATGAAGAAGTGGTTCGTTATGCCGATTTGCTGCAGGTATTTCACCGTTACTTAATGGTGCTGCGTATTAAAGCAGAGCTTGCAGCCTATTTAAATGAATTAGGTACCGAGGGGCGTTTAATACAGCTGCAAATGAATGAACTGTTAGCTACCTTAGAAACAGAAGGTCTGCTGCTGATTAAGGATTATTCAAATCATACAGAAGAACAGCCGGCTTCTATTCTTAGCCGTATGCATGAGCTAGCTCAGCAGGAAAAACATGAGGAGAGTGTAGTATTAAAAATTCTCGGACACAACGGATATATTCATTTGGATGAAATAATCCATCCAAAAGGATACAGGATCCTGCATAAAATTCCTCGTCTCCCATTATTAATTGTCGATAATCTAGTCGCTCGTTTTAAAAACTTCGGTAATATTACAAAAGCCTCCACACAAGAGCTTGATGAAGTGGAAGGAATCGGAGAAGTCAGAGCAAAAAAAATTCAAGAAGGACTCAAAATCTTGAAAAATCAATTTTTGGCTGAGCGGCGAATGTAAGTAAAAACAGATATTATGTGTCAAGAGAGAATTATTTTTGACACGTAAAATTCTGGGTGCTAGTCTAGAAATGAATGAGAGAGACACGCTGCGCCGTGGTATTAGGCGGAATTATGGCAATATAGAAGGAAAAATATACACGTAAATGTTTCATTTTTAAAAATATGTTAATAATGATAATAGGGAGGTGAAGGAATGTTAAAACGCATCATACAAGCTTGTTTTTTAATAGTAGGCGGAACACTGGGAATTGTGTTAATTCCTGAACTATTTAATGTTATTCAGACAGATAATTTTGCATTTATAAACAATCCTTATGTATCAGCTATTTTAGGTGCAATTATATTTTATCTTATTACGTTTTGGGCAATAGAGTACGTGGTCGAATTTATGAAGTGGCTGGAGGAAACGCTGATAAAAGCTCCTATTACAGATATTATTTTCGGGAGTGTTGGTTTATTAGTTGGACTGCTGGTTGCATTTATGTTTGGTTCTGCTCTAAATGCAATTCAGGTTCCTATAGTGAATACTGTTGCGCCTATTCTCTTAACATTGTTATTTGGTTATCTCGGTTTTCAAGTTGGATTTAAAAAGCGTGATGAGCTATTAACATTGTTTAGAACGAATAAGAAGAAGGATACGGATCCTGAAGAAGTGGTTGAAGGAGCAAGTAAGCTCAAAATTCTTGATACAAGTGTTATTATTGATGGGCGCATAGCAGATATCTGTCAGACCGGTTTTTTAGAAGGCACGATTGTGATTCCTCAATTTGTTTTAGCAGAGCTGCAGCATATTGCTGATTCGTCTGATGCCTTAAAACGAAACCGTGGCAGGCGGGGTCTTGATATTCTTAATCGTATTCAAAAAGAGCTTTCAGTTAAAGTAGAGATGTACGAAGGTGATTTTGAAGAGATACAGGAAGTTGATGCAAAATTGGTCAAGCTTGCAAAGGTTGCGAATGGAGTCGTTGTGACCAATGATTTTAATTTAAACAAAGTTTGTGAATTTCAGAGTGTACCAGTTCTAAATATCAATGACCTTGCGAATGCCGTGAAACCGGTTGTGCTGCCAGGTGAAGAAATGAATGTACAAGTGATTAAAGATGGTAAGGAACAAAACCAGGGAATTGCTTATCTGGACGATGGAACGATGATTGTTGTAGAAGGTGGAAGAGACTTTATCAGCAAACGAATTGATGTGCTGGTTACTAGTGTTCTTCAAACGTCTGCAGGAAGAATGATTTTTGCTAAGCCAAAAATTCTAGAAAAAGCTTTATAATAGGGAGTAACGATATGTATGAAGTAGTGATTCCAGCTGCAGGGCAAGGAAAAAGAATGAAGGCGGGAAAGAACAAGTTATTTCTCGAGTTATCTGGAGTGCCAATTATTGTCTACACATTGAGAGTCTTTGATGAAGACCCTCAATGTACAGGCATTATTTTGGCCATTAATCCGGATGAAGAAGAGATGTTTGCTAATTTAATAGCAACGTATAAGTTGAAAAAAATCAAACAGTGGGTATCGGGTGGTAAAGAGCGGCAGCAAAGTGTTTATAATGGCATAAAGGTCCTTCATGCTGAAACCGATATAGTACTGGTTCATGATGGGGCACGTCCTTTTATCAATCATGCGCTTATTTATCAACTAACAGAAGCCGCCATGACTCATGGAGGAGCGGTGCTTGCAGTTCCTGTTAAGGATACAATTAAGAAAGCAACAGATAATATAGTTGTTGAAACGGTAGAACGATCAAGCTTGTGGGCTGTTCAAACACCACAAGCTTTTCGTGTGCCGCTATTGACGAAAGCTCATGATATCGCTGATAGTGAGGGCTTCTTAGGTACTGATGATGCAAGTCTCCTTGAGAGAATTAACGAACCCGTTATCATTATAGAAGGCGAATATGATAACATAAAAATAACCACTCAAGAAGATTTATATTTTGCAGAAGCAATTTTACAAAAACAACGCTCATTTAAGGGATAAGGAGAGAAATCTATGTTTCGAATTGGACAAGGATATGACGTTCACCAACTGGTTGAGGGGCGTCCGCTGATTATTGGTGGAATAACAATTCCCTATGAAAAAGGACTATTGGGGCACTCGGATGCAGATGTATTACTGCATACTGTAGCCGATGCCTGTCTTGGAGCTATTGGGGCTGGCGATATAGGGAAACATTTCCCAGACACGGATCCTAATTTCTTGGATGCTGATTCAGCTGAATTATTAAAGCATGTATGGGGCATTGTGAAAAAAGAGGGCTATGTACTGGGTAATGCGGATTGTACGATTATTGCACAAAGTCCAAAAATGGCCCCTTATATTGAAGAGATGAGATCAAAGATAGCAGAGCTGTTAGAAGCCGCTCCAAGCCAAGTAAATGTTAAGGCAACGACCACTGAAAAACTTGGATTTACAGGTCGTGGTGAAGGGATTGCATCACAAGTAGTAGTTCTTTTAGTAAAGGCTGATTGATGGTATTTCTCTGAACCTTTATTCTCACCCATAGAAATGATAAACTATATATAAGCTTACATAGAGGAATTTAGGAGGCGTCAAAAAATGAGCAGTGATATTCGGGTTCGTTATGCACCAAGTCCGACTGGGCATTTACATATAGGAAATGCACGTACCGCTTTATTTAATTATCTTTTTGCAAGAAGTACTGGTGGTAAATTCATTATTCGAATTGAAGACACAGATTTAAAACGTAACATCGCAGGCGGAGAAGAAAGTCAGCTTAAATATCTAAAGTGGCTTGGAATGGATTGGGATGAAAGTATTGATATAGGTGGAGAATATGCCCCGTATCGTCAATCTGAACGGTTAGATATTTATAAAGAGCTCTATGATCAGCTTCTAGAAAAAGGACTTGCTTATAAGTGCTATTGTACAGAAGAAGAAATTGAAGCAGAGCGAGAAGAACAAGTTTCTCGTAATGAAACACCGCATTATTCGGGAAAATGCCGTCATTTAACTGATGAGGACAGAGAACGTTTAGCAAATGAGGGAAGAAAACCTAGTATTCGCTTTGCTGTACCAGCAGGAAAGATTTTGACTTTCAAGGATATGGTTAAGGATGAAGTATCCTTTGAATCCGATGGTATTGGTGATTTCGTCATTGTGAAAAAGGATGGAATTCCTACCTATAACTTTGCTGTAGCGGTAGATGATTATTTGATGAAAATCTCTCACGTTCTTCGCGGTGATGATCATATTACGAATACGCCGAAGCAGTTAATGATTTATGATGCATTTGGCTGGGAACCGCCAATCTTTGGTCATATGACATTAATCGTTAATGAAAGCCGTAAGAAATTGAGTAAGCGTGATGAGTCAATCATACAGTTTATTGAGCAGTATGAAGAATTAGGCTATCTTCCAGAAGCATTATTCAATTTTATTACCTTACTCGGCTGGTCGCCAGTTGGAGAAGAAGAACTATTCACTAAGGAAAAATTAGTTGAAATTTTTGATCCAGCTCGTTTATCCAAATCACCAGCACTATTTGATCAACAGAAGCTTGCTTGGATGAATAATCAATACGTGAAGCAGGTCGAAACAGGAAAAGCGGTAGAATTAGCTTTACCACATCTTGTGAAATCCGGCAGAGTATCCAGCGAATTAACTGAAAGTGAAATGGAATGGGTAACAGATTTAGTTTCACTTTATCAGGAGCAAATGAGCTTTGGTGCTGAGATTGTTAGTCTGTCTGAGATTTTCTTCAAGGATGACATTGAATTCGAGGCAGAGGCCAAAGAAGTACTTTCTGAGGAGCAGGTGCCAGAAGTAATGCAGGCTTTCCTTCAAGAAGTTGAAGCTATTGAAAATTTCCAACCTGACGAAATCAAAAAAGCCATAAAGGCAGTTCAAAAAGGAACCGGCCATAAAGGCAAGAAACTATTCATGCCCATTCGTGCTGCAGTGACAGGACAAACGCACGGACCGGACTTACCGAAGGCGATCTCTTTATTAGGCAAAGAAAAAATTAAACAACGCCTAGAGAGTATTTTAAGTTAACAATTCGTTGAATATATAATATAGTATTAAATAATTATAGTGATTAACACGAAGATGGGGAGAAGTAGAAAAACGATGCTTATAGAGAGAATCACATATGCTGAAAGTGATTTAAGTTTCTCGTTTTTCGAAATGCACCCTTGAGTCCCTTACTGAAACAGCTTCAGCTGCTAGGTAAGGGCGGAAGATCCTCCGTTATAGGGATTAAGTTGGGGATGGCTTGTTTTGTTGATGAAACAAAAACAATTAAGGTCATGTCAAACAGAGTGGAACCGCGCCTGCAAGCGTCTCTGTCTATATGACAGGGGCGTTTTTTGTATGTCGGTAAAAGATAAGGAAATGAAAGGTGATGGAGGTAACGACGTTGTTTAAAATGTTAAAGGAAGACATAGAGGTTATCTTCGATCAGGATCCGGCTGCTCGTACCTATATTGAAGTCGTGTTGACCTATTCAGGGCTGCATGCCATATGGGGACATAGGCTCGCTCATGCTTTTTATAGACGTAAATTCTTTTTTCTAGCCAGGTTTATATCACAAGTCAGCCGTTTCTTCACGGGTATTGAAATTCATCCAGGCGCCCAAATTGGCAGACGATTTTTTATTGATCATGGAATGGGAATTGTGATTGGTGAAACATGCGAAATTGGGGATAATGTTGCGGTATTCCAGGGGGTCACTCTAGGGGGAACGGGGAAAGAAAAAGGGAAACGTCATCCAACGATTAAGGATAATGTTCTAATCGCCACAGGAGCTAAAGTGCTTGGGTCAATAACAGTCGGAGAAAATTCAAAGATTGGCGCCGGATCAGTGGTCCTCAAAGAAGTGCCGCCTAATTCTACTGTGGTTGGCATACCAGGAAAAGTAGTTATTCAAGATGGTATACGAATTAAAAAAGACTTAAACCATACAGATCTTCCAGACCCAATTGCAGATCGTTTTAAAGAGCTTGAACAGGAAGTAGCTCTTCTTAAAGCAGAGCTTCGCAGTCGGAAGGAAGAAAAGGAGCAAAGAACATGACCATAAAAATCTATAATACGCTGACGAGAAAAAAGGAAGTATTCACACCGCTTGAAGAAGGTAAGGTCAAGATGTATGTCTGCGGACCTACTGTCTATAATTACATTCATATCGGTAATGCACGACCAGCCATCGTCTTTGATACCGTTCGCAGGTACTTCGAGCATCGCGAGTATGATGTGCAGTTTGTGTCGAATTTTACGGACGTTGATGACAAGTTAATCCGAGTTGCTAAGGAGCTCGGGGAAGATGTCCCGACCATCTCAGACCGATTTATTAAAGCCTACTTTGAAGATGTCTCAGCATTAGGCTGCAAAAAAGCGGATGCCCATCCAACGGTTATGGATAATATGGATGTCATTATTGAATTTATTAAAGAATTAGTGGACCGCGGCTATGCTTATGAATCAGAAGGAGACGTATATTACCGTACCCGTAAATTTGATGGGTACGGGAAGTTGTCTCAGCAATCGATTGATGAGCTGCGTGTGGGTGCACGTATTGAAGTAGGTGAAAAGAAACAAGATGCTCTGGATTTCGCCTTATGGAAAACTGCAAAAGATGGCGAAATATCTTGGGAGAGTCCGTGGGGAACGGGCCGTCCAGGATGGCACATTGAGTGCTCAGCTATGGCGAGGAAATACCTAGGGGATACTATTGATATCCATGCAGGGGGGCAGGACCTCACCTTCCCGCATCATGAAAATGAAATTGCACAGTCAGAAGCCTTAACAGGTAAGACGTTTGCTAACTATTGGATGCATAATGGGTACATTAATATAGATAACGAAAAAATGTCGAAATCTCTTGGTAATTTTGTGCTTGTTCATGACATTATTAAACACCATGATCCGCAAGTATTAAGATTCTTCATGCTGTCTGTCCATTATCGCCACCCAATTAACTATAGTGAAGAATTAGTAGAAAAGACAACGGCAGCACTGGGTCGGTTAAAAACGTCTTATCAAAACCTCAAGCATCGACTGGATATAAGTACAGGATTGACGAATCAAAATGAGGAATGGCTGCAGAAAATAGCGAATTTAGATGCTGAATTTATTCGTGAAATGGATGATGATTTTAATACAGCAAATGCAATTTCTGTTTTGTTTGAGTTATCCAAGCAGGCGAATTATTACCTCATGGAGAAAAACACAGACAAAACGGTGATTGAAGCATTTATTGGTGAATTTGAACAGTTATTTGGTGTTCTTGGATTGTCGCTGACAGAAGATCAGTTGCTGGATGAGGATATTGAATTATTAATTGAACAGCGGAATCAAGCACGCAGAGACCGTGATTTCCAACTTTCTGATGATATCCGTGATCGTTTAAAGGACATGAATATTATATTAGAAGACACTCCTCAGGGCACAAGATGGAAACGAGGATGAAACATGTTACATTATGATGATAAAATTGACGAAAGATATTTAAACAGCTTGGCTCTTGCCTACATTGGCGATGCCGTATATGAAACCTATATTCGGCATCACCTCATTCAAAAAGGAGCGGTTAAGCCTCACTTTCTTCATAGAGAGGCAACGTCTTTTGTGTCGGCCAAAGCGCAAAGTAAAATCATTCATTTTTTTATCGAAACAAATCAGTTATCTGAGGAAGAATTAGCTGTTGCTCGTCGAGGCAGGAATGCAAAATCGGGTTCTGTGCCAAAGAACACGGACGTACAAACCTATCGTTATGGGACAGCCTTTGAGGCATTAATGGGTTATCTTTATTTAGCGAAAAAAATCGACAGACTAGAAGCGTTAGTTGAGGCTTCCATTGAATACATTGAAACAGAAAAAAGGGAGATGAAATCATGAGTATGGAGTATACGATCGGAAGGAATCCGGTCTTAGAGGCATTACGATCTGAACGTGATATAAACAAAATATGGATTGCTGAGGGTTCTCAAAAAGGACAGATGCAGCAAATTATCGCAATGGCCATTGAACAGCAAGTATTAATTCAATACGTTCCGCGGAAAAAAATTGATCAAATGGTGGAGGGAATTCATCAAGGGGTCGTTGCACAAGTCGCTGCATACGCCTATGCAGAAATTGACGATTTATTTGCCTTGGCTGAATCTAGAAATGAAGCACCATTCTTTATTTTGCTTGATGAAATTGAAGATCCTCACAATCTTGGTTCAATCATGAGGACTGCAGATGCAACAGGAGCTCATGGTATTTTAATTCCTAAACGAAGAGCAGTCGGTCTAACCGCAACAGTTGCTAAATCATCGACGGGAGCTATTGAATATATTCCAGTGGCTCGAGTGACGAATATGGCAAGAGCTATAGATGAGTTAAAAGAACGTGGTGTATGGATTGTCGGTACTGATGCAAAAGGAACTGATGATTACCGGAACATGGATGGCAAGATGGCAGTTGGTCTTGTTATTGGCAGTGAAGGAAAAGGAATGGGCCGTTTAATTAAGGAGAAGTGTGATTTTCTTATTAAAATGCCGATGGTAGGAAAGGTTACTTCCCTAAATGCGTCCGTTGCAGCAAGTTTATTGATGTATGAGGTCTACCGTAAAAGAAACCCGCTGGGAGAATAGGGATGAATACCATTCTGCTGGTGGACGGTTACAACATAATCGGGGCCTGGCCGGAATTAAGAGAATTGAAAGAGCGGGATTTTGCTGCATCACGAGATCGATTGATTGAGCAGATGGCTGAATATCAGGCTTTCACAGGCATCAGGGTAATTGTTGTCTTCGATGCACAATTTGTCCAAGGAATAGAGCGGAAATACAAAAACCACAAAATTGAAATTATTTTTACTAAAGAAAATGAAACGGCTGATGAGCGGATTGAAAAGATGGCAATCTCTCTTAATAATGTCAAAACACAAGTGCATGTAGCTACCTCAGATCTCACAGAACAATGGGTCGTTTTTGGACGAGGAGCCTTACGTATATCTGCACGCGAACTCCTAATTGAGATGGAACAGATTCATCGGGATATTGAAAAAGATGTCCGGGTAACGGTTAAAAAAAAGCCGGTATCCAAGATTCCTCTTACAGATGAAGTGGCGGAAACCTTTGAAAAATGGCGCCGTGGGAAATTATGAGCTGTTGACGGACAAAATTCCTCTACTGTATAATATTGGTTAAGTATTTTGTTCGGTCAGGGGGATAAAGTGTGGGTATCAACTTCGGAATGAAACTGAATGAAAACTATTTACAGTTTGATGATGATGTATTGGTAGACTTGGTACACAAAGGGGACAGCGAAGCGCTGGATTATTTGATCCAAAAATATCGTAATTTTGTAAGGGCAAAGGCACGGACGTACTTTTTAATTGGTGCAGATAAGGAAGATATAGTCCAAGAAGGCATGATTGGTCTTTACAAGGCAATACGCGATTTTAAAGGAGACAAGCTCTCTTCTTTTAAAGCGTTCGCTGAGTTGTGTATTACTCGGCAAATTATAACCGCAATTAAGACTGCTACCCGGCAAAAACATATCCCGCTCAATTCTTATGTTTCATTGGACAAGCCTATTTATGACGAGGAGTCCGACCGTACGCTGATGGATGTTATATCAGGAACGAAGGTTCTGGATCCTGAGGAGCTAATCATAAATCAAGAAGAATTCGATGATATTGAAATCAAAATGGCTGAGCTGCTAAGCGATTTGGAACGGAAGGTGTTAGCTCTGTATTTGGACGGGCAGTCATATCAAGAAATTTCAGAAGAACTAAACCGCCATGTCAAATCCATTGATAATGCTCTGCAGCGTGTGAAAAGGAAGCTGGAACGCTACCTAGAGGTGAGGGAACTTACACAGTGACCGCAGATAAAGATTTTCTGTAACCGATTGACAAAAAAAGACAGCCGTGATACATTTTTAACGTAAAGTTAGGATAGGTGTATTATATGAGAAAAAAGATTATTTTGGCCTGTAACGATTGCAGCTCAAGAAACTATAGTTCCGAAAGTAATAAGGAAACAAGTTCAGAACGAGTAGAAATCAAAAAATACTGCAGTACGTGCAACGCCCATACAATCCATAAAGAAACGAAATAATAAAGTTTAAATAGATTGACAGAAGCTATCGCTTGGAGGTTGCATTCATGAAACGTATTACTGACTTTTTCCGTAATGTTGCACGCGAGATGAAAAAGGTAAGCTGGCCAAAACGGAAAGAGCTTACGAAATACACAATCATCGTCATCACAACTGTGGTGTTCATGGCCCTGTTCTTTACAGTGGTGGATTTTGGACTTTCTAAATTAATTCGTCTAGTTATTGAATAAGAGATTCGAAAATAAGGTATAATAGTGATAGAATCATATCAAGAAGCAAAAAGCCCGGTGACGGGTTTTTTAATTTGTCTTTTTTCTTACAGCTGCAAAGGCGGATAGATTGTTAGTAATAGAGACATGCAGCAGATAGATATAATAGCAACAATCATAAATGTTATTTCACGGGGAGGGAAGGACGAACTAGTCCTAGTAAAAATGGAAAAAAATTGGTACGTCGTACACACTTATTCTGGTTATGAAAATAAGGTGAAGGCAAATCTTGAAAAACGAGTAGAAACGATGGGGATGGAAGATAAGATCTTCCGTGTAGTTGTTCCTGAAGAAGAAGAAACTGAAGTAAAAGACGGCAAGAAAAAAGTAGTTAAGAGAAAAGTATTTCCTGGATATGTTTTGGTCGAAATTATCATGACGGATGATTCATGGTATGTTGTCCGTAATACACCAGGCGTAACTGGTTTCGTTGGTTCTTCAGGTGCAGGTTCAAAACCAACACCGCTTCTCGATGAAGAAATCGAGGTTGTTCTTAAACGTATGGGTGTTAACGAACAGCGTTACGAAGTTGATTATGAAGTTGGCGATACGGTTCAAGTTAAAGAAGGTCCATTTGCTACCTTTGCTGGTGCTATTGAAGAGCTGGACAAAGATAAAGGCAAGGTACGAGTTCTTGTTAATATGTTCGGTCGTGACACCCCGGTTGAACTAGACTTTAATCAGGTGGAAAAAATATAATTTGAAAAAACTTGAATTCTTATTTTGAAAGTGATAAAATTTTAAAGGTCAGTATGTTTACAATACAGACCTGATTTAGGAAAACATTCTTTATTTTATTATTATAACTATAAAGAATATAGATGAGTGGGAGGGGAAAACCCCTATTACCACATCACGGACTTAGACTTATAAGGAGGTGTGTCTCGTGGCTAAAAAAGTAATTAAAATGGTTAAATTGCAAATTCCTGCTGGAAAAGCAAATCCGGCACCGCCAGTTGGTCCTGCACTTGGTCAAGCTGGAGTTAACATCATGGGATTCTGTAAGGAGTTCAACGCTCGTACAGCAGACCAAGCGGGTCTTATTATTCCAGTTGAAATTACGGTATTCGAAGACCGTTCATTTACATTTATAACAAAGACTCCACCTGCTGCTGTTTTACTTAAAAAAGCAGCTGGAATCGAATCTGGTTCTGGTGAACCTAACCGTGTTAAAGTTGCTGTAGTCAAGCGTGATCAAGTACGCGAGATTGCTGAAACTAAAATGCCCGATCTAAACGCTGCAAACGTTGAGTCTGCAATGCGTATGGTTGAAGGTACTGCTCGCAGCATGGGTATCACAATCGAAGATTGATTCGTGCTTAAGTAAGTGTTCTACGGGGTTGCGACTGATACTCGCAACCTTTATTCGTGGGAGGTTATTCCGTTAAAACCACAATCTAGGAGGATTATATATCATGGCTAAAAAAGGTAAAAAGTATCTTGAAGCAGTAAAGTTAATTGACAACTCTAAAGCTTATGCAGTTGCAGAAGCAGTAGAACTTGCTAAAAAGACTAGTTTTGTAAATTTCGATGCAACTGTTGAAGTAGCATTCCGTCTGGGTGTTGACCCTAAGAAAGCTGACCAGCAAATTCGTGGAGCAGTAGTGCTTCCAAACGGAACTGGTAAAACTCAACGCGTTTTAGTATTTGCTAAAGGTGAAAAAGCTAAAGAAGCTGAAGCAGCTGGTGCTGATTACTTTGGTGATACAGACTACATCGAAAAGATCCAAAAAGGTTGGTTTGATTTCGACGTAATCGTTGCTACTCCAGATATGATGGGTGAAGTTGGTAAACTTGGACGCGTATTAGGACCAAAAGGCTTAATGCCAAATCCTAAAACGGGAACAGTTACTTTCGACGTAACGAAAGCTGTTAACGAAATTAAAGCTGGTAAAGTTGAATACCGTGTTGAAAAAACAGGTATCATCCATGCTCCTATTGGTAAAACTTCTTTCGAAGACAACAAACTTGTTGAAAACTTTACAACAATTTATGATACATTAATCAAAGCAAAACCAGCGGCTGCTAAAGGAACTTACATGAAGAGCGTTTCTGTAACAACTACAATGGGTCCTGGTGTGAAAGTAGATCCTTCTTCTTTCTAAAAAATAAATTGACATAACAAAGATATTGTTGTTATAATATGTTTTGTTGTGAATAATTGAATACCATTTGTACCGTAGACAGCAGGAGCTCTTTTGAGCTTAATATCCTGCCGAGGTAATTCGATAAATAGTCGTTGACTATGAACTTGTAATTACTGCCTCCATGTCTGCAAGATATGGGGGCATTTTCTTTGACCGGTATAAATGTTTTCAAGCAAATCTAACAGGAGGTGTAAGGATGAGCGCCATTATTGAACATAAGGTTAAACTGGTTGATGAGATTACTGATAAATTAAAAGCCAGCCAATCAACTGTTGTTGTTGATTACCGCGGTCTAACTGTTTCTGAAGTAACAGAACTGCGTAAACAACTTCGTGAAGCCGGCGTTGAGTTTAAAGTATACAAAAACTCAATGGTTCGTCGTGCTGCTGAAGCAGCTGAACTATCTGGTTTAGTTGACTCTCTAACTGGTCCAAATGCAATTGCATTCTCTAACGAAGATGTTATTGCTCCAGCGAAAATCCTTAATGATTTCGCGAAGAAACATGAAGCATTAGAAATTAAATCCGGAGTTATCGAAGGTAATGTTGCATCTGCTGAAGAAATCAAAGCACTTGCAGAACTACCATCACGCGAAGGCTTGCTTTCTATGCTGCTTAGTGTGCTACAAGCACCTATGCGCGGTCTTGCTCTTGCTGCAAAAGCTGTTGCAGAACAAAAAGAAGAACAAGGCGCGTAAGCTAATTCTTTTATAATTAATAAAAAAACCCATACCTTTAGGAGGAAATATACAATGACTAAAGATCAAATCATTGAAGCAGTTAAAAATATGACTGTTTTAGAATTAAACGACCTTGTAAAAGCAATCGAAGAAGAATTTGGCGTAACTGCTGCTGCTCCTGTAGCTGTAGCTGGCGGAGCTGACGCTGGTGCTGCTGAAGAACAAACTGAATTTGAAGTTATCCTTGCATCTGCTGGAGACCAAAAAATCAAAGTTATCAAAGCTGTTCGCGAAATCACAGGCCTAGGTCTTAAAGAAGCTAAAGAAGTTGTTGATAACGCACCGAAAACTGTTAAAGAAGGCGTTTCTAAAGCTGATGCTGAAGAAATCAAAGCTAAACTTGAAGAAGTTGGAGCTGGCGTTGAAGTTAAGTAATTCTTTCTGAAAAAAAGCTCGCTGAAATTTGGCGGGCTTTTTTTCGCTTACTAAATCCAGAACCATGAAGGCTGTTCCAGAAAGCGAAGCTATTGCTATCCATCACATGGAAAACAAACTACTTACTCTTCAATAACCTTCTCTCTTAATAATCTTCAACTATTTCTTTCTATAAGGAGGAGATGACCCTGGCGGATCATTACTACACACAGAAGCCGGATGTCGAAAGCAATCCGAAATATTGGGACTATACGTTAAGAGGTCGCAGTTTTCGCTTTAAAAGTGATAACGGTGTATTCTCAAAAAACGATATTGATTTTGGTTCCCGCCTCTTAATTGAAACCTTTACGCTTGATGAAGAGCTAGAAGGGGATATCCTCGATGTTGGATGCGGCTATGGCCCTATCGGAATATCCATTGCGGCATCATATCCCGAAAAAAACATAGAAATGATCGATATTAACAGCAGAGCAGTAGAGCTGGCGAAGGAAAATGCTGAATTGAACCGCATTAGAAATGTTGAGGTTCATGAAAGTGATCGTCTAGAAGGAGTAACATCCACTCGGTTATCTGCCATTCTAACTAATCCTCCCATCAGGGCTGGAAAAAGTGTGGTTCATGCAATTCTTACCGAAAGCTTTCAACACCTAATTCCAGGTGGTATGCTTTGGGTAGTTATACAAAAGAAACAAGGGGCGCCTTCAGCTATGGAAAAGATGGAGAATCTCTTTGGAAACGTTGAAGTAGCAGCAAAAAGCAAGGGCTATTTTATTCTTGTATCTAAAAAAGTTTGACTCTGTTTTTTTGCTATGTTAGTATTATAAAATGCATATATATAATTCCTTTACTATGCTAATTTTTATACTTCTTAAGTATAGACATTGGTTAAAATGGGAAAAATATATAAATAATAGTTCGTTTTATGAGAAATAGTGGTTTTTATAATGAAAACCATTTTCTTTTTGTCTGAGGAATTATGCAGTTTCCGAAGCAAATTGATCCTTATTAACGCTTGATTTAAGGGGTGAATCAGTTGACAGGTCAACTTGTTCAGTATGGACGGCACCGCCAACGTAGAAGTTATGCAAGAATTAGTGAGGTTTTGGAATTACCAAACCTAATTGAAATTCAAACAGCTTCGTACCAGTGGTTCTTGGATGAAGGATTACGTGAAATGTTCCAGGATATTTCACCTATCGAAGATTTTACAGGTAATTTATCGTTAGATTTTATTGATTACAGCCTAGCTGATCCAAAGTATCCAGTTGAAGAAACAAAAGAGCGTGATGTAACGTATTCTGCGCCTCTTCGTGTCAAAGTAAGACTGGTAAATAAAGAAACAGGCGAAGTCAAAGACCAAGATGTATTCATGGGTGACTTCCCACTGATGACCGAAACCGGTACCTTTGTAATTAATGGTGCGGAACGTGTTATCGTTTCACAGCTCGTTCGTTCACCTAGTGTGTACTACAACGGGAAAATGGATAAGAACGGTAAACGTGGATTCACAGCTACTGTCATTCCGAACCGCGGTGCTTGGCTTGAGTTTGAAACTGATGCCAAAGATGTTGTTTATGTAAGAATTGACCGTACTAGAAAATTACCGATTACTGTATTGTTACGTGCCCTTGGGTTCGGAACAGACCAAGAAATCATTGATTTAATCGGTGATAACGAATACATCAGAAATACGCTTGAAAAAGATAACACTGAGAGTGTGGATAAAGCACTTCTAGAAATCTATGAGCGTTTACGTCCAGGAGAACCACCAACAGTTGAAAATGCGAAAAGCCTTATGGTTACACGCTTCTTCGATCCTAAACGTTATGATTTAGCGAATGTTGGTCGTTACAAAATTAATAAAAAGCTTCATATCAAAAACCGTTTGCTAGGCCAGCGTATTGCAGAAACGTTAATTGATCCCGAAACAGGTGAAATTATCGTTGAATCCGGTACAGTGCTTGATCGACGTATTTTAGATCGGATTATTCCGTTTCTTGAAGCTGGAATTGGAAATAAATCTTATCAGCCAGTGGGCGGCGTAGTAGAGGAAGATACCATTCTTCAACCTATTAAAGTATATGCTCCTATTGATCCTGATGGGGAAAAAGTTATTAATATTATCGGTAACGCGAATGTTTCAACTAAAGTGAAAAACATCACGCCAGCTGATATTATTTCTTCAATTAGTTACTTCTTTAACTTGCTGCATGGTGTCGGAATAACAGATGATATTGATCATTTGGGTAACCGTCGTCTTCGTTCTGTAGGTGAATTGCTTCAAAATCAATTTAGAATTGGTTTGTCACGGATGGAACGTGTTGTTCGTGAAAGAATGTCTATTCAAGATACAAACACAATTACACCACAGCAATTAATCAATATTCGACCTGTTATTGCCTCTATTAAAGAGTTCTTTGGCAGCTCGCAGTTGTCTCAGTTCATGGACCAAACAAACCCGTTAGCAGAATTGACGCATAAACGTCGTCTGTCAGCGCTTGGACCCGGTGGTTTAACAAGGGAACGTGCTGGATTCGAAGTACGTGACGTTCACTATTCCCACTATGGTCGTATGTGTCCGATTGAAACACCTGAGGGACCGAACATTGGTTTAATTAACTCATTATCTAGTTATGCAAAAGTTAACCCATTTGGGTTTATTGAAACACCTTTCCGTCGGGTTGACCCGGAAACAGGGAAGGTAACTAGTAGAATTGATTATCTAACTGCTGATGAAGAAGATAACTATGTAACCGCACAAGCAAACGTAAAATTGTCTGATGATGGTTCATTCCTTGATGACAAAGTCGTTGCCCGTTTCCGTGGTGAGAACACTGTTGTTCCACGTGATCGCGTCGATTACATGGATGTTTCTCCTAAGCAGGTTGTATCAGCTGCGACGGCTTGTATTCCATTCCTTGAGAATGATGACTCCAACCGTGCTCTTATGGGAGCGAACATGCAGCGTCAAGCAGTGCCTTTAATGCAGCCTGAAGCACCGCGGGTGGGTACAGGTATGGAGTATGTATCAGCGAAAGATTCTGGTGCAGCTGTTATCTGTAAACAGCCTGGTATCGTAGAGCATGTTGAATCCCGTGAAGTTTGGGTACGACGTGTCAGCGAAGTAGACGGTAAACAAGTAAAAGGTAACCTTGATAAATACCGTATGCAGAAATTTATTCGTTCCAACCAAGGAACTTGTTATAACCAACGTCCGATTGTAAGTGTTGGAGATGAAGTTGTTAGAGGAGAAATCCTTGCAGATGGACCTTCGATGGAAAAAGGCGAATTGGCACTAGGCCGAAATGTACTTGTTGCATTCATGACTTGGGATGGCTATAACTATGAAGATGCGATTATTATGAGTGAACGTCTTGTAAAAGATGATGTTTATACCTCGATCCATATTGAAGAATATGAATCAGAGTCTCGTGATACGAAGCTTGGACCTGAAGAAATTACGAGAGACATACCAAACGTAGGGGAAGACGCTTTGCGCAACCTCGATGAACGCGGTATTATCCGTATTGGTGCTGAAGTAAAAGACGGAGATTTACTTGTTGGTAAGGTAACGCCTAAAGGTGTAACTGAACTTACAGCTGAAGAACGTCTATTACACGCTATCTTTGGTGAAAAAGCTCGTGAAGTTCGTGATACATCCCTTCGCGTACCACATGGCGGCGGCGGAATTGTACATGATGTCAAAGTGTTTAACCGAGAAGATGGAGATGAACTTCCACCAGGTGTTAACCAGCTTGCCCGTGTTTATATCGTTCAAAAACGTAAAATACATGAAGGCGATAAAATGGCTGGACGACATGGTAACAAAGGTGTAATCTCTCGAATCCTTCCTGAAGAAG
>NZ_AJTN02000016.1 GCF_000305495.1 Peribacillus psychrosaccharolyticus ATCC 23296
TGACAAAAGAGGTACGGAATGAACCATTCCGCACCTCTTTTGTCTACAAAATGATACGACCTGAAACAGGTCGTATTTTTTAAGCTAAATAAGGAACATCGCCACAATCGTAGTGACGATCAGGCCAATGCACACCGGGATAAGATTCCTTCGTGCGAGTTCAAAAGGATCCACATTACAAATGGCAGCGGCGGGTATTAATGCCCAAGGTACCAATGTACCGCCTCCAACCCAGATGGCTGATAGTTGACCTAAAGCAGTCAGTGTGGCTGCACCTCCCCCAATAGCGGCTGAGAATAAATGAGCAACAGATCCGGTTAGGGAGATCCCAGAAAAGCCGGACCCGTCTAATCCAGTAATAGCCCCAACCGTCGTCAAGGTTACTGCTGCAATTTCCTTCGATAATGGCACTGATGCGGCTAATGCTCCACCTAGGTCATTAACAATTCCTTGAGAATCAGCAGGCAAATAGTCACCAAGTATTTTTGCGAAGCCCGAATCTCCTAAATAAAAAAAGGCAGCAATAGGGATGACTGGACCAAATACTTTAAAGCCAAATTGAAACCCTTCTATTAAATAACTGGTTATTTTCTCAAGTCCGTCTTTTCGATGGGAAGTTAACGAGAGAATGACTAATATAAAAACCGCCGTCCCGCCAATAAGGGCTGTAGCATCGCCGCCTTGAAGCTTAAGGACAGACATTGTGATGACATCCGCAATAAAGGCTAATGGGATAAAGAAGGCAAAGAATTTCCGTTGACCTGATGGTAGAAAGTGATCCTTCTCGAAATCTCCATTAACAATAGATGTTTCTTCCTCAAAGAATTTCCCCTTATTCATATCTCGTTTAAGTAGAAAGAAGGCCACAATTGTGGTAACAATCCCCATTGTAATAACCAGTGGTATGCTTGCCTGAATAACAGCAGAGACTGGAAGCGAAGCAGCATCCGCAGTTAATTTAGGTGCTCCTTGAATGACAAAATCCCCAGATAAAGCAATCCCGTGACCAAAAAGGTTCATAGCCATGGCCACGCCTAAAGCAGGAAGTCCTGCGCGTAGAGCGACAGGGAGGAGAACCGCGCCAAGTAGAGCAACGGCTGGGGATGGCCAGAAAAACCAAGAAATTATCATCATCAAAATCCCAATAATCCAGAATGCAAGTGCAGGTGTTTTAATGAATTTGGCAAAGGGAGATATCATAGCTTCATTAATGCCGGTTCGGGTAAGCACTCGACTCATCGCAACAATGATGGAGATGATCAGGATAGTAGGTGCTAATTCGGTAATGGCATAGATAAAGCTGTTGAAAATTCCGCTTATAGAAGCAGAAAAGCTGGCAGTGGCTAATAAGGCAATCGTAAAGATACCAAGAATACACATGAACGTTGTATCTCGTCTCTTTATCATGCATCCAATAATCAAAAGAATGAATCCCACATAGGTCCAATGCAATACAGTTAATTCTACACCCATGACGCATCCTCCAGCCTCTTATCTAAATTTGTCTATTTAGGATATGATGGGCGCTTTTTTTTGTGAATGGTTCTCTCCGTCTGTAGACGGAGAAAAATAGAAACTACAGAAGGTATTTATGGGAAAGAATTCATGATAGATTTAAGAAGAAGGATTAACCTGAAAGAGGAGCTTTAGCGATAAATGAAGAATAGTATAAATAGAGGGAATGAGAGGAAACGGTGTAATGAAAAAGCGTTCGTTGAACCGAGCATTAGCTGCAAGTATTCTTTTATTAACCGGTTTTTTATTGTTGTTTATCAATATAGGAGTCATTTCCTTGGAAATAAAGGAGATGTTTGTCGAGGTTTATCCCATCCTTCTATTATTAGCGGGGGTATACCTGCTTGTTTCTTATTTTTCTAGGAAATCTGGTAATAAACTATTTATCGGGTTGTTTTTGATTACCTATTCAACGTTATCACTAATAAGTAAATTCACGAATTTAGACTTTAAGATTTGGAATTTATGGCCTTTATTAATTGTTTTTATTGGACTACAGCTCTTATTTAGTAAAAATAAACACATCGTATATCAAGATAAAACTGAATATTACGAAGATATCAGCGGATCCAGCTCTAATCATGTCAGGAATGAGCAGGGTGAGTACAGTCAGAAGGTAGAAGAGGCGCTTGTACATCTGGAAAATGGAAAAGTAAAACTACGTGAAGTAGACAAACAGACCCGTGAAAACACTAGTATAGATGGAATTATTCATCAGCAAATTGAGAATGTATGGGCTCAAATTAATAAAAGCCAAGAAACCATTAATTCTTTAAAGCTAATAGGTGAACTTGACCTTCGAAAGAAAAGAAGTAAGGCGAAGTCAAAAGTAAGAAATTCAAAAATGGTAACATTGGGATCAGTGGACTTTAATCAAAGTAATTGGCATTTGGAGCCGATGAATATTTATCACGGCATTGGTGACTATTCTTTTGACTTTAATAAAGCGTATATTCCTGAACGAGAAACATTAATCCAATTAAAAGGTTGGATAGGTGATGTGAATATTCTTATTCCGGAGGGTATCCCAATCCGTGTTCAAGCAAAAGTAACGATTGGTGAAGTGACTATTTTTTCTTCATCTTCTGCACATGTTTTTGGACCGAATGTCTATTTTGAATCTCCACACTACGAAGAGGCAGTCAAAAAAATCGATTTTGTCATTGATATGATGATTGGTGAAGTGAAGATAGATAAAGTTTAGAAAGTAGTGAAATGATGAAAGGGTTTAAATCAGCTTTCTTTCAAAGTTATTTAATGAATGCTTTGTTTAGTTCTTTGTTTTTCTTTATTCTCCTTCAAGTGTATTTACTGACAGCAGAAAATCCGGCTTTTTCCATAAAAACATCTCTTATTCTATCGGTTTTTGTCATGCTATTACTGATGGTTTCTTCTATTTATTTTGGCACTCGCAATCTGTTTATCTTAAATGGTAAGCTTGCAAAAATCAGCGGTTATATTAGAAGTCTGAGGAATGGAAAATTTCCGGACAAATTAAAAGTAGAACATACAGAAGAAACAGCACGAATCATAACTGAGGTGAATTTGCTTGGAGAATACGTACAGGAACAGATCGAACTTTTGCAGAAAATGTCTAATGAGAAGTTAGTTCTCTCTGAACAAGTACATACTGCGGCAGTTATTGAAGAAAGGCAACGAATCGCAAGAGATCTGCACGATGCTGTCAGCCAGCAATTATTTGCATTAAGCATGATGTCAGCGACTGCTATTAAACTATTTGATGACTCTCCAGAAGCTGCGCGAGAACAGCTCATTCAAATGGCCAGTATATCTGTGAAAGCACAGGGAGAGATGCGCGCACTGCTTATGCATTTAAGACCGGTTGAATTACAAAAAGACTCGTTGTGTGACGGAATCATTAAGCTATTACGAGAGTTGAAATCTAAGACCAATCATCATTTTCAAGTAAGTATTGATGAAGTCTTCGGTTTAACAAAAGCGGCAGAAGAGCATTTGTTTAGAATTGTTCAGGAAGCTGTTTCAAATATTATTCGGCATGCAGAAGCTGGAAAAATCAAAGTTGAACTATCCGAGGAAGAGGGATATGTCCATTTATTTATCAGTGACGATGGAAAAGGGTTTGATCCTGAAGATAAAAAAATGGTTTCCTACGGTATTCGATCCATGAAGGAACGCAGTAAAGAAATCGGGGGCGTGATTCAAATACGCTCTATTTACCATGAAGGCACCTATATCGATATTAAAGTTCCTGTAAAGGGTGGAAAAGATGACCAAAATTCGTTTAGTAGTTGTGGATGATCATGAGCTTGTAAGGAAAGGAATCTTGTCCTTTCTATTGACAGAACCTGATATAGAGGTAGTTGGGGAAGGGAAAAGCGGCGCAGAAGCCATTCAGTTAGCTAAGAAACATACACCGGATGTAGTACTCATGGATTTATTAATGGAAAATGGTAATGGTATTGAAGCTACTAAAGTAATAGTAGACACAGGATTAAACAGTCGTGTAGTGATTTTGACGAGCTACTATGACGAAAAGGAAGTAATCCCGGCACTCGAGGCAGGAGCTTTCAGCTTTTTATTAAAAACGTCCTCGGCAGCTGAAGTGGTAACAGCCATCCGAAAAGCAGCTAAAGGAGAGTCCGTCATTGAGCCAAAGGTAACGAATGTTATGGTGAAGCGCTTGAGACATCATGAAAAAAAATTACATGATACATTAACCGAGAGAGAAATGGATGTTTTACAATGCATCAGTGAAGGTATGACAAATGCGGAAATCTCAGAGGATTTATTCATAGGTATCAAAACAGTGAAAACGCATGTTAGTAATATTTTAAGTAAGCTGTCTGTTGCCGATCGAACCCAGGCTGCTGTTTATGCCAATAGAAATAGTATTAGTAAACCGAAAAAAGACTGAACTCTTTTCGGTTCAGTCGTGACTATTCTCTAAGTCCTAATTTGTATTGATTAACATATGGGGGACCGGAGAATATGTTTTTATTAAGGTCTTGCCAAGTGTTCGTGCTCTTATCTGCACTAGAAGAAAAATGGTTCTTCCAACTAGAACTGCTCGATTCGTTCTGCCAGACAGTAAGAATGACATATGTATCGGAATTTAATGGACGAAGGATTCGTAGTCCTATAAAACCGGGTTCTTTTTCAATCGCATCGGCCCGCTTTTTATATCGATGTTCAAAACCCGGACGGTCCTCTTCTCGAACCGGAATGTTATCGAGCACAACAAAACCTCGTTCTGGCAACTCGCCTCTTTGATCGACAACCTCGAATTTACGCGGTGAAGCAAATACCGTTTTTTTACCCTCCGTTTCCTGTAGTAACACCGTTTTCTCAAGATTCTCCATTAGTAATAAATTTTCTTTCTTATGCTTACTCTTTATTTCTTTTAAAAATTCATAGGTTCCTGATGTAATATATACGAACATTGCCAACACCTCCCATTTTTTTATATACTGTATTGTACCCAAAAACAAGATGGATAATCTAGTTTAACGTTTGGAGTGTATGCTCTAATCATTAAAAACGGCGATTTTTTGACAATTGCCTAGGTTTCCTATACTTACATAGTAGAAACGGCTATAGTGAAAAGGGATTCAATTTGAAATTTTCTTTCCTTCTGCTATTCTATTTAAGGAAAGTTTAAAATATTTTTAAAAATTTATTTAATTAAAGGTTTTCAACAATATGACTAGCGTCTAGTGTGGATTGTTTCTCCAGAGCTGTAAAGAGTTCTGATAGATTGGATTGTTATCGATTCAGGAGATATAGTTTTTCTAGCCACGCTCGAAAGGTGGATTTCAATGACAAAAGAATTTAATGATACATTATTAAGAGCTGCAAAAGGGGAAAAGACAGACCATGTACCAGTATGGTATATGCGTCAGGCAGGCAGATCACAGCCAGAGTACCGTAAGATTAAGGAACAATACTCTTTATTCGAAATTACACACCAGCCTGAACTATGTGCTTATGTAACAAGACTGCCAGTTGAACAATACAATGTGGATGCTGCCATTCTTTATAAGGATATAATGACACCTCTTCCTGCACTTGGAGTGGATGTTGAAATTAAATCTGGAATAGGTCCAGTCATTGCAAATCCTATTAAATCTTTAGCGGATGTAGGCAAACTTGGTGAACTATCTCCAGAAGATGATGTGCCATACGTGTTGGATACCATCAAATTATTAACAACTGAACAGTTGTCCGTACCGTTAATTGGTTTTTCTGGTGCACCATTTACGCTTGCTTCTTATATGATCGAAGGCGGACCTTCGAAAAACTATAACAAAACGAAAGCATTTATGTATTCAGAACCGCAAGCATGGTTTGCTTTAATGGATAAATTAGCTGATATGATTATTACCTATGTTAAAGCTCAAATAAAAGCAGGGGTAAAGGCAGTTCAAATCTTTGATTCTTGGGTTGGGGCGTTAAATGTAGAAGATTATCGAATCTTTATTAAACCAATTATGAATCGCATCTTCTCAGAACTTCGTGAAGAAAATGTACCTCTTATTATGTTTGGTGTCGGTGCGAGTCATCTTGCATTAGAGTGGAACGATCTTCCAATTGATGTACTTGGTTTAGATTGGCGCTTACCAATAACAGAAGCGAGAAATAAAGGAATCACTAAAAATCTAATGGGTAATTTAGATCCGGCCATTCTTTTATCTTCTTGGGATGTTATTGAGGAACGGGCGAAGAAAATCCTTGATCAAGGGATGGAACAGCCTGGATATATCTTTAACTTAGGACACGGTGTGTTCCCAGACGTAAATCCAGAAGTTCTGAAGAAATTGACAACTCTAATTCATGAATACTCTTCATGGAAATAACAGTGTGCTCAACTGTTTGATTTTAAACATTTTTGCATGCATGATAAGTAGGACAAACTTTTAAATGAGGTGTAATTGGAATGAGCAGAAAGAAAATGGGCCTATTGGTTATGGCATATGGAACTCCCTATCAAGAAGAAGATATTGAACGGTATTATACGCATATCCGTCATGGAAGAAGGCCCTCTGAAGAACTGATTGCAGACCTGAAAGGACGCTATGAAGCAATTGGCGGATTGTCTCCTTTAGCCAAAATAACTGACGCACAGGCTGCAGCACTTGAGAGCAAATTAAATGCGAGTCAAGATCAAATAGAATTTAAAACATACTTAGGCTTAAAACATATCGAACCTTTCATAGAAGATGCAGTTCAACAAATGAAAGAAGATGGCATAGAGGAAGCGGTAAGTATTGTATTAGCTCCACATTTCTCTACATTTAGTGTGAAATCATACAATGACCGTGCTAAACAAGAATCAGATAAGATTAATGGACCAGCCATTATCCCTGTTGAAAGCTGGTACCAAGAGCCGAAATTTATTCAGTATTGGGTAGATCAATTACAAACAACCATTAGTAAAATGACTCCCGAACAACAGGAGGATTACGTTTTAGTAGTTTCAGCACACAGCCTGCCTGAAAAAATTCTACAAAACGGCGATCCATACCCTGATCAATTACATGAAACAGCTAAACTAATTGCTGAAGCTGCCAATGTGAAAAATTACGCAGTCGGCTGGCAAAGTGCTGGACAAACTCCTGAACCATGGCTTGGACCAGATGTACAGGATTTGACTAGAGATTTATTTAACGAGAAAGGCTATAAAGCATTCATTTATATTCCAGCAGGTTTTATCGCGGAGCATTTAGAAGTGCTTTATGACAATGATTACGAATGTAAAGTTGTTACCGATGAAATTGGAGCTGCCTATTATCGTCCAGAAATGCCTAATGCGAACCCAGCATTCATTGATGCACTGGCAACAGTCATCATGAAACGTTTGAATCAGTAATAAAAAAAAGAAGGCGATGAAAGTGAATCAATCCAAAAAAATAATTGCTGTCATTGGTGGAGGTATCACGGGTCTTGCTTCAGCTTTTTATCTGCAAAAAAAGATAAAAGAGGAAGATTTGCCATACCAGTGTATACTCCTTGATTCATCCCCCCGCCTTGGAGGAAAGATCCAGACTTCTTTCCGTGATGGCTTTGTCATAGAAAAAGGACCCGATTCTTTTCTCGCCTCTAAACAAAGTCCAATCCGTCTTGCGCGGGAAGTGGGATTGGATGGAGAGCTTGTGGCTAGTAAACCAGGTAAATCATTTGTTTTAATTCGTGATAGGCTCCATCCAATTCCGGGAGGAGATAAAGGGATTTCTGCAAACATTAGTCCATTTATTACTTCATCTTTATTTAGTCCCCTTGGCAAACTGAGAGCAGCAGCAGATCTTATTTTGCCGTCAGTTTCTAAAGAGGAGGACCAATCACTAGGTGAATTCTTCAGGTACCGGTTTGGTACAGAGGTATTGGAGAATTTTATTGAACCGCTGCTTTCGGGCATATATACCGGTCATATTGAACGGTTGAGTTTACAGTCGACTTTTCCACAATTCCATCAAATAGAACAGCAATATCGCAGCTTGATAATAGGAATGAAAAAATCTTCAGTAACGGTTGAAAAAGTGATTGGTAAGGATGGGTTCCTTACGTTTAAAACAGGTCTACAGTCATTTGTCGAAGCAATCGAGAAAAAACTCGAACCTGATTCTGTTATAAAAGGTGTAAAAGTTGAGCTGATGGATAAAACGAGCGGGCAGTATAAAATATGTCTAAATAATAACAGTGTCATTATAGCGGATTCTGTCATTATTTCTGCTGGTCATCATGCGGCTTATCAAATGCTTGACGACCTCATATCTGTAGAACCGTTAAAGGAACTTGAGTCAACCAGTGTAGCGACAGTAAATTTGGCCTTTAACAAAAGCGCCATAAAGAAAGATTTAAAAGGTTCCAGCTTTGTCGTAGCGAGGAACAGTGATTATTCAATTACTTCCTGCACATTGACCCACAAAAAATGGCCGCATGCTGTACCAGAGGGTAAGGTACTGCTGCGCTGTTATGTTGGCAGAGTGGGCGATGAAGCAATTATTAATTTATCGGATAAAGAAATCAGTAAGATTGTACTTGAGGATCTTAATAAGACGATGTCAATTACAGAAGAACCGGATTTCTCCATTGTTACCCGTTGGAAAGAAGCCATGCCTCAGTACAAAATTGGTCATAAACAACGGATCCAGGAGATAGAAGACAACCTGTATAATCAGCTGCCTGGGGTGTTTCTAGCAGGAAGCTCATATACTGGCATCGGGATGCCGGATTGTATCGATCAAGCTGAAGCAGCGGTGAAAAAGGTTCTCGATTATATTCAGAATCCCAGTTCCCAGCTTACAGCTGCCCAAGCATGAACAAATTGGTCTTTTTAGGCCAATTTGTTTTTGTATTTTGGGGAAATAATTTCTAGTAAAACTGCTTTCACCTATTCGTTTATAGTGGTAAAATAGGTAATAATTAGTAAAAGAATAGGTGATAAGAATGAGGAGAAAATATCGGCAGTTGAAGGCAGAGAGTCATGGGATGGCTCCCCTTTTAGAATGGGCAATCAGTTTCTTTTTAAATGCTTGTTTCTTTTTGTTTATCGCTTGTTTAATCTTTTTTTTATTATCATAATCATTAAAACAGGACTTGCAACTATTAATAGGGTTTGCTATTATAAATAACGTACTTAATGACTACTTTATTCAATGAGTCAGTTTTGAGGTGAGAGATGACAGTTGATCGTAAAAAACTAATCGTGGATGCCGCGGCGAAATCCTTTGCTCTATTTGGCTACAAAGCAACGACGATGGATCAAGTAGCTAAAATCGCTAATGTTGGAAAAGGTACTATTTATACTTTTTATACCAATAAGGAAGAACTGTTCAAGGAAATTGTATCTGTCATTATTCGTGAAATGAAACAGGAGGCAATACAAGCTATTGACGATGACCAGCCCTTTGTAGAAAATCTTCATCAAGCTTTATACCGTCTTCTTGCTTTTCGGAAAGAGCATCAGTTGTTGATTAAACTTTTTCAAGAAGAGAAAGAAATTGGCACGCCAGCTGTACGGGATATGGTTGAAGAAATTGAAGGTGAAATTATTACGTTCATCAAGAATAAGCTTGAAGTGGCAATTGAAAAAGGCTATATCCGTCCATGTGATGCTGAAATAACGGCTTTCATAGTGTTGAAGATGTATGTGGCACTAATTTTTGATTGGGAAAAAAACCGAGAACCGTTAAAAAAAGAAGCCATTGCTGATTTATTCAAATCTATTTTTGCTCAAGGGATTGTCGATTGACCATTGATAATCCTCATTTTATACAGAAAAATGACTAAATGAACGAATTAGTCATATTGAAAAACAGGAGGACAAATATGTTTAAACAAGAATTAAAATCGCTGTTTACGAATCGAAAAATGCTTATTTCAATTATAGCGATTCTCTTTATCCCTATTCTTTATAGTGGAATGTTCCTATGGGCATTCTGGGATCCGTATGATCGTTTAGAAGATCTTCCTGTTGCAATCGTCAATAGTGATACTGGAGCAGAACTTGATGGCGAAAAGTATGAGCTGGGAAATGAATTTGTTGATAAACTGAAAGAAAGTAAGGAATTTAGCTTTCAATTTGTTGATAAGAAAACAGGATATAAAAACCTTAAAAATCAAAAATATTATCTTTTAGTCGAAATTCCAGAATCATTCTCTGAAAATGCAACGACATTAATGAATGAACACCCTGAGAAACTTGAACTGAAATATGTTCCAAATGAGAGTTTTAACTTCTTATCTGCTCAAATAGGTGAAACAGCCATTGAGAAAATAAAGGGTGCTTTGTCAGTAAAGGTTACGGAAACTTATGCGGAAACAATGTTTGAAAACTTGACGAAAATGGCTGATGGTTTCCAAGCCGCTGATGAAGGAGCAGGTAAACTTAAATCAGGCATTGATGAAGTAAACGATGGTGCAAATACACTCCAAGAAAAGTTAACCCTTCTTGCAGAGAAGCAGGTTCAATTTAAAGAGGGTACAACAAAAGTATCAAGCGGTACACAAGAACTAGAATCAGGTGCTAAAACGTTAGCCGATGGATTAGGAAAGCTGGCTGAAGGTCAAACCCAGCTGTTAGACGGTGCTGTTAAAGCAGAAGATGGTACTAAATCATTACAATCTGGTATTACTCAAGCCAGTCAAGGAATTAAGACAGCTGAAGAGAAGATGGGACAAATAGTAACAGGAACCAAGGATATTAAAGCAGGTTCTGACACACTTACTTCATCTTTAAATCAGTTTGCAGAAGGTGCTGGATCAGCATCTAAAGGTGCAGCAGATGTTAAGAATGGAGTCGCGGCACTTCAAAGTCAACTTGAACCTGTCATGGCTGCATTGCCTGCGGAGAATCAGGCTGCATTGAAAGAAGCATTTGCCCAGCTTAATGCCGGTACTGCCAAGTTAGAAACAGGAAATCAAACGCTAGCAGCTTCTGCAGTGAAAATAGCAGATGGTTCAGCCAGCTTGTCGCAAAATGTCGGTAAGTTGAATGAAGGGCAAATTGCAATGCAACAAGGCCTTCAACAACTGAATGATGGTGGTGCACAGCTGCAGTCAGGAGCGGGTGAGCTTGCCGCAGGCCAATCTAAATTAACCGCTGGACTTGTTACATTTGGTGAGAAACTAAATGAAGCCAAGGCGGGAGGAAATGCTCTTGCCGCAGGTGCTAATACACTTAACACAGGAGTAACTCAATTATCTGACGGTTCCAAACAATTAGCAGACGGTTCTGTTCAATTGGCAGATGGTTCTTCGAAGATTGCGAGTGGTACAACAAAGCTTGCTGACGGTTCAAAAGAATTGAAGGATAAGCTAAATGATGCGGCGAAGGAATCATCAGAAGTAAAAGCAAACGACGAGACGTACAATATGGTAGCTGAACCAGTCGAGGTCGCCAAAGAAAGTGTAAATAAAGTTCCAAACTATGGTACTGGATTTACCCCATACTTCTTATCACTTGGTTTATTTGTAGGAGCGTTACTTTTATCAATTGTATTCCCGCTTCGAGAACCAGTGGGTATTCCGAAAAATGGATTCAGCTGGTTTATTAGTAAGTTTGGTGTGATTGCAGGAGTTGGAATCATTCAAGCAGTAGTGGCATCCCTTCTTGTTATTGCGTTGTTAGGAATTGAGGTACAAAGTGTACCACTATTTATCCTATTTTCGATTATCACATCGCTTGTATTCATTACATTAATTCAATTACTCGTTACTGTAATGGGAGATCCGGGCCGCTTTATTGCAATTATCATTTTGATCCTGCAATTAACAACCAGCGCAGGAACATTCCCATTAGAATTGATACCAGAACCGCTGCAGGTATTTAACCGTCTTCTGCCAATGACGTATTCTGTTAGAGGCTTTAAAGAGGTTATCTCAAGTGGAAACTTCAGTTTAATGTGGCAAAATGGATATATTCTAATCGGCTATGCAGTAGTGTTTATGCTAGGCACAATCACTTACTTTGTAATTAGACATAAACATAGATATTCAGGAATCAGCAAAACCGAAACTGAAGCATAAAAAAAAGAACTCCCCTTTAATTAAAGGGGAGTTCTTTTTGCCTAAAACTAAAAAGCAGCGAGGAATGATACTCACTGCTTCACTAAGGCCTATAATTAAGATTGAAGACAATGATCACATTTATTTCCATAGCATTCATGTTGTTCTTCAATTTTCTTTCCACATTCTGCACATTTTTTTGCCGGTAGGTTCTTAAAGAATTCAATACTGCTCTTAATCAAAATGATCATCCTCCTCCGAATTTTCTGTTTATTTATTATACTTTTATTGTATTATAACAGTTTTTGATTGTCAAGACTTTGTTTTATAACAAATTGAAAAAGATGAAAAGATAGACAGAATGTTTTATATTAGGAAGAGGAAGAATAGTTATCCTTAAAGGAGTGTTGTCCTTGAAACTAACCGTCATTGGCTGTTGGGGTGGATACCCTGCCAAAAATGAAGCTACATCAGGTTACTTACTTGAGTATGGTGAGTATCGAGTTCTGTTAGACTGTGGAAGCGGTGTTCTAGCACAGCTTCAAAACCATCTTGAACCTGAGAATTTAGATGCGATTGTTTTAAGTCATTATGATGCGGATCATGTAGCTGATATTGGTGTGTTGCAGCATGCATTGCTGATCAAACAATTTCAGGGAAGTGCCAAAAAAACTACGCCTATCTATGGTCATGACTTAGATGCAGCAGCCTTTGCAAAGCTGGATTTTCGGGAAGTGACGAAGGGAATTGCGTACAATCAAGAAAAACCGGTACAAGTAGGCCCGTTAACATTTACCTTTTTACGTACTAAGCATCCTGTACCATGCTTTGCTATGCGGATAGAGGTTGATGGGAAATCGATTGTGTATACAGGGGATAGTTCTTATTTTGAAGAACTAGCTGAATTTGCACAGGACGCTACAATACTTTTATGTGAAAGTAATTTTTATGCGGATATGGACGGAACGGCAGCTGGACATATGACCAGTAAAGAGGCTGCTAAGATTGCTAATAATGCAGGAGTTCAGCTGCTTATGTTGACTCACCTGCCTCATTTTGGAGACATAAACAAATTGAAAAAAGAAGCATCCGAGGTTTTCACAAGAGAAATTGCAATAGCAAGAAATGGGCTCGAATATCAAATATAAGCAAACTATAGGAAAGCAGGAGAAAAGACGATGTTATTTATCGATAATAAAGGCATACATGATCCAATGATGAACCTGGCCATAGAAGAATATGTACTCCGGAATCTTGATGTTAATGAAAGTTATTTGTTATTTTACATAAATGAACCTTCCATTATTATTGGGAAAAATCAAAATACAGCAGAAGAAATAAATACAGAATATGTTGAAGAACAGGGAATTAAGGTAGTGCGTCGATTATCAGGCGGAGGCGCTGTTTATCATGATCTAGGTAACTTGAACTTCAGCTTTATAACTAAGGATGACGGAGAGAGCTTCCACAACTTCCAAAAGTTCACTGAACCAGTTGTAAAGGCACTGAAAAAGCTGGGAATTAACGCGGAGCTAAGCGGGAGAAATGATATTCTTGCAGAAGGAAAAAAATCTCTGGGAATGCTATGTTTTCAACGCGTGGACGGATGTTCAGTCACGGAACTTTAATGTTTGATGTCAACGTCGATGATGTAGTGGCTTCACTGAAAGTGAAAAAAGACAAAATTGAATCTAAAGGCATCAAATCTGTTAGAAGCAGGGTAACCAATATTGCAGATTTTCTAGAAAATCCAATTACAATTGAAGAATTTAAATCACTTATTCTAAAGTATATTTTTGAAGACAGTGAGGAAGTTCCTGAATATGTATTGACGGAAGAGGATTGGAATAAAATCCATGAGATTTCAAAAGAGCGTTATCAGAGCTGGGATTGGAATTATGGAAAATCACCAAAATTCAACCTGCAGAATTCACATCGTTTTCCCGTAGGTTCAATTGATATTCGTCTAGAAGTTAACAAAGGACGCATTGAAAGCTGCAAAATTTACGGAGACTTTTTTGGTGTCGGAGAAGTAGCAGAAATTGAAGAATTATTGAATGGTGTGCGTTATGAAAGAGAAGCCATTGCAGATGCGTTAGCCGACCTGGATGTTACTCACTATTTCGGAAAAGTAACAAAAGATGAATTAATCAATTTGATTTATTAAAAGAAGCGTGTTTATCCGATATTTCGGATAAGACACGCTTCTTTTTTTATTTACTAGTAATTACATTATTTTCAGTTTAATGGAAAGAATTTCTTGATAGGTCTATTCTCTTTTAATATAATATATTGGAAGCGATTTTTTTTTCGATTTATGAATGAATAATCATTCATAAACCTGGATAATCATGAAAAGGGAAAGGCGAAAAATGGATGCCTGTCAGGCCTGAACAAGGCGCCTGTGCATTTCAGTGTCCAGCTGCGGCATCCTGCTTGCTGTGGAAAAGAAGCCGGTCCCATAAGGCAAAGACCGCCTTTTGGTCCCGTCCCTATTTCCTTCGCAAGCAAAACGGATGCCTCCGCATTTCAGTGTGTCTAGCTGCGGCGCCTAGGCCTTCGGGTCATAAGCCCATCCTCTCCGCAAGGTAAAGAGCACCTTGCTCTGAGGCTGATCTTATGCCTGTCAGGCCTGAACAAGGCGCCTCCGCATTTCTTTTAAGGAGGGGTATTTGTGAATTTATCGGATCAGCTTCACCGTACGGCTCAGGTTAAGGCAGAAAAGCCAGCTTATTATTTTATGGACAAAGGGACGTCTTATGGGGAATTGGATGCATCGGTTACAATGTTTGCAGATCAGCTGCATAAACTAGGAATTTCGAAGGGGGATCATGTCGCGTTGCTTATCGGAAATTCGCCGCATTTCATCATTGGGATGTATGCTGCGTTAAGGGTGGGTGCAACAGTCATTCCTGTTAATCCGATTTATACACCTGATGAGATAGGCTTTATCATGAATAACGGAGATGTTAAGGCGATTATTGCACTTGATTTACTTGTCCCGCTGTTAGAAAAAATGAATCCTGTTTTGTCAACAGTAGAGCATATGATTATATGCGAGACAGGTGCTGACCAAGGTGGAATGGATATAAGTCAGTTATCTATTTATCCTAAAATGAAATCGTTTACACAGTTAGTTTCTTCTGGCGATAGTCAGTTTAGTGGGCCTATTTTAGATGAAGAGGATGTTGCTTTAATCTTATATACATCCGGAACGACTGGAAAACCTAAGGGAGCCATGCTTACTCATCGCAATCTGTACTCGAATGCGAAAGATGTCAGTGATTACTTAAAAATCAATGAAGATGATCGCGTCGTAACCACACTTCCTATGTTTCACGTGTTTTGCATGACGGTTGCTTTGAATGCTCCATTAATGAGTGGAGGAACACTCCTGATTGTTCCTAAATTCAGTCCAAAAGAAGTATTCAGGTTGATAAAAAAATATGAAGCAACTGTTTTCGCGGGCGTTCCAACCATGTTTAATTTCCTTTATCAATATCCAGATGTAGACCCGAAAGAATTATCCTCGCTTCGGTTATGTATTTCAGGAGGATCCGCCATGCCTGTTGCGATATTAAAAGCCTTTGAACAAAAGTTCAATGTATTTATTTCAGAAGGGTATGGGTTATCGGAAGCATCACCGGTCACCTGTTTTAATCCGCTGGATCGTCCTAGGAAAGCTGGATCAATCGGCACATCTATTATTCATGTTGAAAACAAGGTGGTCGATGAACTTGGGGAAGAAGTACCGGTTGGACAGGTTGGCGAATTAATTGTTAGAGGTCCTAACGTTATGAAGGGGTATTACAAGCTGCCTGAAGAGACAACAGCCACTTTAAAAGACGGCTGGCTTTATACAGGAGATTTAGCCAAGATGGATGAAGAAGGGTACTTCTTCATTGTAGATCGTAAAAAGGAATTGATTATTGTCGGTGGATTCAATGTTTATCCTCGCGAGGTGGAAGAAGTACTATTTAACCATCCGGATATAATTGAAGCAGCAACTATCGGAGTTCCAGATCCAAACCAAGGTGAAGTTGTTCATTGTTTTGTAGTAACAAAAAATGCAGATTTGTCGGAAGATGACATCATTGCCTATTGCGCTGAACATTTAGCGAAATATAAAGTACCGAAACAAATTGAATTCTTATCGGAACTTCCCAAAAATACGACTGGGAAAATATTACGTCGTTCACTGAAACCCCAATTACAGAAATAAAAAAAGAACCAGCTGGCAGACACGAGGTGTTTGGTTCAGCTGGTTTTTTCGTTTTCAGCACATAATAAATAAGATAATTAAATTTCCTGCTTACCCCTTACTGAAAATGGGAATAGACTTATATACAAAACAGAATGGTGAGGAAGGAAGTGGGAGCAGTGCCTTGTATTTTATATGAAGTTGAATCCAGCATTGCACATATTACAATCAATCGGGAAGAAGCCCTAAATACGATAAATTTAAAAATGGTTGAACGATTACAAGCGGTAATTAATGATATTGCTGTCAATCCGCAAGTGGGTGTAGTGATTATTTCAGGAGCGGGACAAAGGGCGTTTAGTGCCGGAGGTGATTTACATGATCCAGCCTTTTCTGAAAGCTCAAAAATGGTTGAAACTTTAAAAAAACTTAATGATTTATTAGATAGTATTGACAATCTTCCGCAGCCTACGATTGCAGCGATTAACGGCTACGCTTTTGGCGCCGGCTTTGAATTAGCTTTAGCCTGTGATTTCCGTATAGCTGTCGACCAAACACTTATGGGGCTTCCGCAAACGAATATTGGCTTAATTCCTGGTGCAGGTGGTACACAGAGGCTGCCTCGTTTAATCGGAGAAACAAAGGCACTCGAATTAATTCTTACCGGTAAACGGGTCACTTCACTTGATGCCTATCAATATGGTTTCATTACCAAGGTTGTTTCCAATCAAATTCTTGAAGAAGAAGCTGTTAATATGGCTAAGATTATGCTCAGAAATGGTCCATTGGCATTACAACAGGCTAAATATGCTGTTAAAAATGGCTTAAAGACAGATATTCAACAAGGTAAAAAGATAGAAGAGCTGTGTTTTGCTAAAACAGCAGCGAGTGAAGATTTTCTTATAGGATTACATGCTTTTTTTGAAAAAAAACAAGCAGAGTTTCATGGAAATTAAAAGCAGAACATGCACGCTCCATATAAGGACATAATAAGATAATTAATTCCCCCTAATGAATAGTGCAGCTCTTCAGTGAACGGATTATTTCCTTGTCAATCAACTAGAAAAAAGGTAATATAAACTTTAAAAAATTTACCTATTACAACTAGAAAGGAGAGATAAACTTGAGAGATGTCACCCTCCAGAATATATTTGAGCACCACATTGCCCAGAAATACTTGACCCGCTCAGGACTCGCGCATGCCATTGCCGTTGCATATCATGCGTTTCATCTAGCCAAAGAAGAAAATCTAGACGTGGACATAGCTGCAAAAGCGGGACTGCTCCATGATATGGGCCACTTTACTTGGTATCGTAATGGAAAATGGGATTACGATCTCTATCGGCAGAATGATATCCATGCGATTAAAGGTGCAGAACGTGCGCACAAGCTGCTGATTCGCCTCGGAGAAAACCCCATACGCGCCCGAACCATTGCATTGGCGATTTTGTTTCACACAGATTCATTCCTGCCTACGAATGATATTGAACGAACTGCTCTACAGCAAATAGTAAAGAAAGCCGATGAAAAGGATGAAGAAGAAGGCGGTCTTCATCACTATCGGGAAATTGACTTGGAACGCGCAAGGGAGAGTATCCGAAGATTGGACAACCTAATAGATACAGAAGAAGCTAAAGAGCTGTCATCCTAAAAACGATGGCGGCTCTTTTGTGTGATCAAGTAACAGCCTAGTAAACTTTTCAAGAAAAAAGTATACTAATAGAAAATGTTTACAAATGAAAATAAGAAATGACGGATATAGGAGGAAGAATTATGGAAACAGAGCGGCTGCGAATTTTTGATGAACAGTATATGGAAATGGGCTCCTTGCCTCGAAAAGAGGTACATAAACAAGGTCATTGGCACGAAACGTTTCATTGTTGGTTTGTAAGGAGAGAGAGCAATCAGACGTTTTTAACCTTGCAGTTACGCAGTAAGGTGAAAAAGGATTTCCCAAATCTCCTTGATATTACAGCTGCCGGACATTTACTAGATACGGAGTCTGTTCAGGATGGGGTTAGGGAGATTGAAGAGGAAATTGGGATAAAGGTAAATATGATAGACCTCATTCCAGTCGGAAGAATTAAGAATGAATTGATTCTTAATCAATTTATAGACCGAGAGTTTTGTCATGTATACCTATATGTAATATCACTTGAAAATGAACAGTATACGCTGCAGGAAGAAGAGGTTTCCGGTATGTTTCAGGCAAAACTTGAAGACCTGAAAGCCTTATACAAGGAGAAGACATCTGAAATTGAGGTAAAAGGATTTACAGTAGGTGAGGACGGAAGCAGGAGTGAGGCTGTAATCGCTGTTAGGAAGGAGTCCTTTGTGCCGCATGGTGAAACGTATATGCAGACCCTTTTTAAGGCGGTGGAGGAACTGTCTTTTGAAGAATAATTAGAGGGAAAGATGGGGGCTTAGGGATGACAGAAGTAAATATTCAAAATGAGTCTCCTGCATTTGGTATGGGTGTAAAAGCAGGTACGGGTATTGCTATCGGGTACGCTCCAATTGCTGTAACTTATGGATTACTAGCGAAAACCACCGGACTCACTATGGGAGAAACCCTTTTATTAAGTATGATTGTTTATGCAGGAGCTGCTCAGTACATAGCCTTAAATTTATTGGTGTTAGGGACTGGAGCAATAGAAATTATTTTGACAACCTTTATTGTGAATATCCGTCATTTTCTGTTATCTGCTTCGCTGAATGAAAAAAGCAGGAAAGAAGATAGTGTGATCAAAAAGATGATCTATGCTTTTGGGATAACAGACGAAACGTTTTCTGTGGCCGCCGTCAAGCCTGGAGAATTAACTGCAGGCTATATGTATGGGCTGAATGTGACCGCCTATGGCAGCTGGGTGCTTTTTTCTGGGATCGGCCATCTATTCGGAGCGAGCCTTCCTCAAATCCTCCAGGAAAGCATGTCAGTAGCATTGTATGCAATGTTTATTGGATTGTTGGTTCCAACCTTGAAAGGATCGTGGAAGCTTGTTTTTTTGGCGGCAATTGCTGCTTCCTTTAATTGTATCTTTATCATGGGAGACATACTAAGCAACGGCTGGGCAATAGTTGCTTCTGCTCTTCTATCTGCGTTTCTCGTAGAACTCCTCAGTACCCTGAAGGAAAAGGCAGGTGTACATCATGAGTAGCAGTATAATTCTGATGATTGCAGCCATGGGTATGGTTACATATATTCCTAGAATGCTGCCCTTTGTTATGTTGAATGGCAGGGAACTGCCGCCATTTCTTCAGCGAGTATTAAAAAATATTCCGTATGCAATCTTAGGGGCATTAATATTCCCTGGAGTTCTCTACATTCAAGAAGACATCCGCTTTGGTGTTGTCGGTGCTGTCTCTGCCTTTGTACTGGCTTACCTAGGAGCCAATATCATGGTCATCATTATTGGAGCCATAGTAACCTTAAGTTTATTTTCTCTCTTTCTATGACTCCATCTTTTATTTAACTTCTTTCATAATCCGGGCGTATACTTTATCTTTGTCAAAGCTGTCTTCGCCCATCCCAAATACTTTGATCACACGATTATTTTTATCAAGGAGATAAGTGGCGCTGGTATGGACAAAATCCCCGTTGCCAGACTCACGGTATTGAAAGTTAAATTGGTCGGCAAGTTTTTGGGTATCCTTGACACTACCGCGAAGAAATTCCCAGCCAGCTGTCTGGCCAGCGTCAAAATTCGCTGCATAGTCATTTAGAGTCTGCTCTGTATCTACTGTTGGATCAATAGTAACTGTTAGGAATTCAACTTGGGTGTCAAAGACCTTAGCAGCTGTTAATTGAGTTTGGAGCTTTTTCATTTGAAAAGTAGTAGTGGGACATATATCTGGACATGCTGTGTAAATAAACTCAAGCAGGCGGACCTTAGGAGCCAATTCTTCAAAACTAAATGTCGATCCAGTATGTGTGGTCATTACCATTTCTTTTGGAAATTCCATTTTTGATTGACGATATTCACTAAAGTAATAAATACCAGTACTAATCCCAATGACTAAAAGTGTACAAAAAATGACGTAAAGCTTTTTCATATCGTCCATCCCCTTATTCTAATAGTAAGAAAGCAAAAAATAGGTAAAATATTCATAATGCTTTCGTACTATTTAACTATACACAACAAAATTGGGAATGGACTGTGTAATTAGGTGAAATAAAGAAGATTGTTTGAACATTCTCTTACAATTAAGTGGACAAAATTCCTTTAATTGGTTTTGGTTCTATCTTGTCCATTTTTAACTACACTAGAAAGAGATGATTGATGATTAGGGGGAAATAGCATGGCTAGAAAATGGGCGGGAACGGCTATTGTGATATATTTTCTAATCTTAGTGTTCATGTACTGGTATCTTTTCAATGGAGATACATCACTACCTGAAAAATGGGTAGGTACGGCTGCTGATCCAGCAACGTTTTTAAATGCACGGGAATTGATGTTAAGTGAGCAGTACTCTCAAATAAGGAACTTTATGTTTTTTGCTTATAATGCTTTTGACTGGATTGTTTATTTCTTTATTCTTTTGTTCGGATTATCTCGAGTATTTGAAAGGGTGGCGGCTAGTCAATCTAAATGGAGAATCGTACAAGCAGCCGTTTATTTATTTTTACTCTCTCTGCTTTCCTATGTTGTGACGTTTCCATTAAGCTATATTAGTTATAATTTAAGTAAAAGTTATCATATCAGCACCCAGACGTTTTCTTCCTGGATGAAGGATGGTCTCATTGATTTTTGGGTCAATTTTGGCCAAATGGTTATAATCGTTTCCGTATTATATTGGTTGATCAATAAAAGCCCGAAAAAATGGTGGTTTCATGCTTGGATCCTTTCGATTCCATTTTTCTTTTTTATGATGTTTATTCAGCCTGTGGTCATTGACCCGCTCTATAATGATTTTTATCCATTAAAAAACAAAGAATTAGAAACCGAAATTCTTAAGCTTGCTAGTCAAGCTGATATTCCTGCGGAACATGTATATGAAGTGAATATGGCTGAAAAAACAAATGCGCTTAATGCCTATGTCACTGGAATTGGTGCCAACTCTCGAATTGTTTTGTGGGATACAACTCTTAATCGGTTGAAGGAAAAAGAAATACTCGTCATTATGGCCCATGAAATGGGACATTACGTCGAAAAACATATTTATATAGGAATCGCGGGGTATTTAATTCTCACCTTTGCTGGACTATGGTTAACAGCAAGATTGATGAATAGTATCATCACTCGGTATGGTAAGGTTCTAAAAATTACAGGTATTGGAAACCTTAGTTCACTCCCGCTTTTTTTACTAGTTACCGCTATGCTGCTCTTTGCATCAAGTCCGCTTTCTAACTTTGTGTCGCGCTATCAGGAAGCGAGGGCTGACCAGTATGCGATGGAGATGCTCCAAGATAAAGACAGTGCCATTACGATGTTTCAAGAATTAACACGTTCTGGATTAAGTCAAGTGAACCCGCCGTTGTTAGTAAAATGGTTTCGGTATTCACACCCTACTATGTTGGAAAGAATAATATCTGTAGAAAATTATCATACTGTAGAGAAATAAGCCGGAGTATCGGCTTATTTTTTATGAAAAAGAGGAATATCCAAGGGCTGAATAAATATTTTCATTATCAGAAAAAACTATTAAATTTTCACTTTATTCGCTCTCTACTATAATAAAGGAAATTGGAATTATATATGCAGGGAGATAGGTAGATGTATAAAGTATTAGCCATTGTTTTTGGTTCTATTGTTGTCGGTGTTGCATACAATATGTTTTTAATTCCTCATAAAATATTAAGCAGCGGATTAAGCGGAATCGCAATTATGCTTGGAATCGTTACCCCGCTTAATACAGGAATTCTTAACTTTTTACTCAATCTGCCCCTGTTGATATTAGGGGTATTAAAACTTGGTAAACAATTTATCAGTTATACCATTTTGTCTGTTGTTGTTCTTTCTATCAGTTTATACCTAATCCCTATTCAAGCCATTTCAACTGAACCCATTCTTTCTTCATTATTTGGCGGAGTACTGACAGGAGTAGGGATTGGCATAATTTTTCGTGCTTCAGGTTCATCAGGTGGTTTTGATATTATCGCTATGCTGCTGCAAAAGAAAAATGATTTTCCTTTAGGCACACTTCTTTCTGCTATGAACGCTGTGGTTGTGGTTATTTCAGGTTTTGTATTTGGCTGGGACGCAGCGCTGAACACCTTAGTGGCGATTTATGCGACGGGAAAAGTAATTGATACGATTCACACAAATCATATTAAATTAACGTTAATGATTGTTACGAATAAGGGTGATGAATTAAAAACCAAGTTACTAGCTAATCTTTATCGGGGAATTACGATGATGGATGGTCAAGGAGCTTATACGGGGCAAGAACGAAAAATTTTAATGACTGTCATTACACGTTATCAATTAACAGAAGTTAAAAGTTTGATAAATGAAGTCGATCCAGATGCGTTTGTTAATATCACTGAAACAACCGAAGTCGTTGGTATGTTTCATCGTGGGTAGTTAGTAAAAAATCTCTCAATTTAGAAAGACCGTTGATTGAAGAGGAAGGCGTGAAGACTCCTGCGGGCTCACGGCCCGCCCGCGGAAAGTGAAACGCCTGGAACGGAAATCAACAGCCCCATTTAAAAGCCTCTCCAATGTGGAGAGGCTTTTTTACTGCGATTAACCAAACAAGGTTAATAAATGATTCATCTCATGGCTTAATTTCATAAATCCTTTTTTGTCCTTCAAATCAAGAGCGTCATCAATCTGCTTCTGGAGTTTACTCTTCTTCTCTTTGAGTATGGCTTCGTGGATGATCATATCAATAAAGACTTCTTGCAATGGGGCATTTACTTTTCGCTTTTTTAAGCTTGAGGACTCTGCCAAATCTGAATATGACTTATCATTTTTCATGAAGACCACTCCTGACACTT
>NZ_AJTN02000015.1 GCF_000305495.1 Peribacillus psychrosaccharolyticus ATCC 23296
TTTCAACAAGACTGTGGATGATTAAAAAGCCAGTAACCATTGATGGTCAAACAAGCTATCCTACGGCAAATAACCTGCAAAACTATAAATATGATTCTGTGTATTTAGAGCCAGGTAATTTTGTTATTGAAGGGAATTATGTCTCGCTTCCAGATGAAAACAATCAAAAAGATAACTACTATTTCTTAGAGTCTGACGTAGATGTGAAGGACAGTGGAACGAACACAGTTGAGTTCGATAAAGCGGATTTAGCACAGGTGAAAGTTACCGCTGATGCAACGGGATACAGCGATGTGCGCGGAGCGATTGTCTATCCGTATAATAAGTATAGTTCTTCCTTTATTAAGACATTACGTGTCGGACACACATTCTATGTACCATCGAATCTAGCGATGGATTTAGAAGTACAACTCGGCTTTGGTGATAACGAGTCAGCCAATAAGATTTGGAATTACTTCTTGTCAAAAGGCAGTCAAACCTTTCACCCAGCACAGCAAGTCAATTGGAAAGTGGGCGGGGATCTGAAAGCGAACATTGCGCTTTCAAAAACAAAATTAGTACCTGGAGAAAAACTCTCCGGAACAACATCGTTCGAAGATGCTTATGGGAACACAGTTTCATCGGTACTCGTGAATCAAACAACGGATTATAGCATTGCTGACGATGCACTAGTTGCCTATGAAAAACAAAGCAATGGCCAAATCGTTGAAAAAGCAATCAAAAGTGATTATACAATTAGTCATGGCGGAACAACCGCTGCAGCAACGAGTGTGAAACCTGTATTACGCATTTATAATACAAAAGGGGAAAAAGTTGCTGAACATGCGAGTCTTGATTTTTATGAACATATTCATACCGAATTGACGCATGCAAACGGGCAATACCGGGCCGAGCTGGCTCTTGCTGCAAGTCCTAAGGGACCGATTGCTTCTGCTAAAGAGACTGGACACTTCCAAATTGGAGAAGATACATCTATTCCTGGGGTGACACCGCCAGTCATTCCTGAACCAGATGAGGAAAAACCAGTGCTAACACCAGAAGTGAAGCTGCCAACTGTATCTACGATTTCCGACCGTACAACGGTAATCAAAGGAAAAACAATACCAAAAGCCGTTGTAACGTTGAAAAATGGTAAGAAGATCGTTAATACAGCTAAAGCAGATAAAAATGGCCAGTACTCTATGAAGATTGCAAAGCAAAAAGCTGGTACTAAGCTGACTCTATCAGCAACGCTAACTGGATACAAGGCAAGTAAAACGAAGACGATTACTGTTATTGATAAGACAGCTCCAACAGTGAAAGTCAATGCAGTAACCGATCACAGCACTGCTGTTACGATTAAAACAGAAAAAAATGCGATGATAACCTTCACAGCAAAAGGCATGACGTATACAAAGCCTGTTTATAAAAAGGGTACATATACGTTAAAGATTGCTAAACTTCCTGCTAACACAAAATGGACAGTTAATGTACATGATCAAGCTGGGAATATCACAAAGAAAACAGGTGTGGTTGTAGATAAAACCGCTCCAAAAGCAGCGACCGTACAAAAAGTGACAACCAAAACAACCGTTGTTAAAGGGAAAGCCGAGAAAAAGGCAACAGTCACGATCTATAAAGGCAAGAAAAAACTAAAGGCAGGCAAGGTTAGTCAGAAAGGGACCTTCTCTATCAAGATAGCAAAACAAAAAGAAGGCACATCCTTGCATATTGTCGTGCAAGATGCAGCGAAAAATAAATCAAAAATCACAAAAATGGTTGTGACAAAATAGAAGGTTTGTTATACTAACATGCACCCTATTAAGTAGACGTTTATTGTCTCTTGATAGGGTTTTTTTGGGGTATACAAGTAAGTAAATTTCAGTATAATAGAAAAGTATGTTTTAAGGGATCGGATCTGAAATAAATAATAGAAGAGGTGTGTAGTTTGGAAAATGTAATCGTTACTCTTGCAATCATCAGTGTCATATCCATCATTATTCTAGTCATAATCGGTATGGTCGGATCAGTATGTCAAAAAAACTGGGGAAGAAAGACCTTTGCATGGTCACTGCTGCCTCTGGCAATCTTTTTAGTCATCTTAGGCATGGACAGCTACGGCCTACTAGAAGAAGAAACCTCCAAAACAGAAATTGTCCAAGAAACAGAATGATTAATTTCTAGTGGGCTGTCTCAAACTGAGACAGCCCATTACTATTTTGTCAGTTTGTAACAGCTTTCCTTGAAAAATTGACGGTTTTTGATAAAAATTGTAGATTACGATGATTCAGGATGGCATAATTACCTCATTGAGCACCGATAAACACATCATTCGGCCTGATCTCCGAAGTATTCTCCCCCAACTCGAAAACATTCTCCCCCAACTCGAAAACATTCTGCCCGAACTCTGATTGATTCGGCCCAAACTGCGAAACATTCGGCGCGAACTCACAAACATTCGACCAACTCTAAAATGAGGTGACTTTATAAAAATTGATACGCTCTATAAAGATTAACGACGTCTTTAAAAACGTAGATTTACGATTACCCCCAATCCGCACCAACAGAATAAAAACAAGGCTAATAGAACCGGTACTCAAACCTTTATAGGTCCTGAAAACTAGGAATCTAGTAGTTGGATGATGTGTCGTTTTTCTCATTTTTACCAGTTTAGAAACTATTTACAATATTCATGTAAACGCTTTACAAATCCCTGCTAAAATGATGATAGGTTTAGAAGGGAGAGAGGTTGAGTGAGAAAAAGTATGAAGAGAATGGGGATTGGGATTCTGACTGCAGGGTTCATTTTACAAGGTGCGGCTATGGATGTTTCTGCAAATGGAGGCGGGACGCATCATGATCATTCGGATAAGAAGATTATTAACGTGTCACATCGAGGTGCTTCGGGATATGCTCCAGAACATACGATTCCTGCATATCAATTAGGTGAGCAGTTAAAGGGTGATTATATTGAAATTGATCTTCAGATGACGAAGGATGGGCAGTTAATTGCGATGCATGATGAATCCGTTGATCGGACAACAGATGGCAGCGGACAAGTAAAGGAGTTAACATTAGCGGAAGTAAAGCAGTTGGATGCAGGTTCTTGGTTTAATGAAAAATATCCGCAGTATGCCAAGATTGAGTATGAAGGGTTAAAGGTTCCTACGCTGGAAGAGGTATTGCAAAAGTTTGGCAAACAAGCAAACTATTATATTGAAACAAAGTCACCGGATGTTTATCCAGGAATGGAAGCTAAGCTTTTAGATGTTCTAGAAGATTATAAAATGATTGATAAAAAGGGTCGTACAAAAAATGTTCTGATTCAATCATTCAGTCAAGAAAGTTTGTTGACGGTACATAGTCTAAACGCCAATCTGCCGCTCGTTCAACTAATCTCGTATCAAAGTCCTGCTGTAATCACGGATGAAGAATTAGAGATGATTGCACAATATGCGATAGGCGTGGGGCCAAACTTTGCTAGAATAGATGAGCAGTATGTTCAAACCGTCCGAAACCATGATCTTCAAATCCATCCATATACGGTGAATACAAAGGAAGAGATGAGACGGGCACTTGATTGGGGAGTGACCGGACTATTTACCAATTTTCCAGATTTATTTCATGAAGTCATCAAAGAATTCAAGAAAAGATAGAGAAAAGCGAACCATCCTAAAGCGATGGTTCGTTTTTTTTCTTATAGAATAAGAGGACTAACCCACTCAGTACTGTCAGTCCGATAAAGGTAAAGAGAAAAAACAGGGGGGAGACTGAAAATCCGAAAGCGACTTCGTTTTGAAGGGTATTTATATTTTCCCAGTGATTCGCTGGATCGGGTTGATAGTTCCTTGTTTTGATATAACCGATTAAAAAAGTCCCAAATAAAAAGATTAAATGAAGTCCGGAGGAAACAGCTAAAGATTGGATGAACGTCTTCAATTCGATACACATCCTTTTTATTAATAATAAATCATTTGTGATCTTTTTAAAATTTCCTTTTACTCATCATGTGCTACAATTTACTAAAATGTAGTAAAAGGAGATATGACTATGTCTCGCACGGGAAATACAACTGATTTTTTAGCTGGACTGCAATGGCTCTTTTTTATGTTTGCTAATACGGTCGTCATTCCGCTGACGATTGGAGAGGCGTTTGATTTGTCTTCTATGGAAGTGGCGAGCGCTTTGCAACGGTCATTTATTTTTACAGGAGCTGCCTGTATGCTGCAGGTTCTTTTTGGTCATAAATATCCGCTGATGGAAGGCCATTCAGGAATCTGGTGGGGCGCGATCTTAAGTCTCGCCGCTTCCGCTTCATCTGCTGGGATGACGACAGCTGAAGTAGGAGGAGGACTAGCTGTTGGTATTATCCTTTCCGGTGTCCTCACTGCTGTTCTCGGAGCACTCGGAATGGGCGATGTGTTGAAAAAACTTTTTAAACCAGTAGTCATGAGTACCGTCCTTTTTCTGCTCGCGAGTCAACTGATTGCCATTTTTTCCAAAGGCATGCTCGGACTATCTACGGGTGAACAAATCGACCTTCCTACTGCTGGATTATCATTTGTAATCATCTTACTTGTCGCTTGGATCACCATCAAAGGACCAGCATCTATTCGCAACTTTGCCATTTTAATTGGAATAGTCTTCGGCTGGATTGTTTATGCGTTGCTTTTTCCAGCAGCTCCAACTGAAGAGAGTCAACCAACACAGTTAGTTAATCTGTTCCCTTGGGGTAAGCCAAGCTTTAGTTTAGGCTTGATCATGATGGCAGTTGTCACAGGGTTAGTGAATACCACCAATACAATGGCTTCCATCAAAGGGATAGAGCCGCTTATCAACAAAAAGACTACCCAAAAACAATACAAAAGCTCGTTTGTCGTAACCGGTCTGTCTTCTGTTGTTGCTGGTTTATTCGGTCTTGTGCCATATGGACCCTACATATCGTCGCTTGGTTTTTTACAATCGACACAAATCTATCGACGTTTGCCGCTGATCATTGGCAGCACCCTATTTATCTTATTAGGTTTGATTCCAACACTCGGTCAATTTTTCTCCACACTGCCTGTAAGTGTAGGAAATGCGGTTTTATTTGTTGCCTACTTGCAGCTGTTCTCTGGGGCACTCACCAACCTCAGCGACATCACCTTTACATCAAAAACTATTTACCGAATATCAGCACCCGTCTTGCTCGGAATCGCGATCATGAACATTCCATCTGAAACATTCAGCTCGTTGCCAGTTCTGATTCGGCCATTACTCAGTAACGGACTGCTCGTTGGAATCATATTAGCGATTATTTTAGAGAATGTCGTCGATTGGTCGAAATTTGCTGGGACAGAAGCTAGTAAAGGGGAAGTTTAGTAGGATAGGAGACCTTCATATGAGAAGGTCTTCTTTTAGCTCTACAAATAGATCGTTAAAATTTAAGAAATTTTGTCGGTTTCTAACACCTTTTCTTTTAACACTATTAACAACCAAAATATTCTAAAAATCTTGTTGACTTGTTCTTTATAAAGAATTAAGATTGAGTAGTAATCAAATTCATGAAACTTATAGACTATTTATCACAAGTTTTTAATAGAAATGAAGATTTTGTTGTTCTTTATAGAGGTTATTAAAATAAGGATAAAAAGGTGATTAAATGAAAGGTTCATACGATTTTAATAAAGGGGTTCCTAGTAGTCCGAAGGAAATAAACTTAGCAGAATTATTTATCGTGATTAAAAAGCGTCTTTGGATCATCATTCTAATTGGTGTGATATTTGCATCGGCAGGCTATTATCGAACGCTTGATGAAACGCCACTTTATTCGACAACGGCAAGGATTATTATGGACGCAAAAGAAGCTGAAATGAAAACCCTGCAAGTTATTATTAAGGATGTAACCGTACTCCAAAAAGTTGTCGATGAATTGAACTTGCCACTATCCCCAGAATCATTAGCAGGAAGTATTACGGTGGAAAGTGTCGATAGTTCTCAAGTAACCAGTATCAGTGTAGTTTATCCAGATCCAATACTAGCAGCAGAGATTGCAAATGCGACAGCAAGAATTTTTAGAGAAGAAGCACCAAATATTATCGGTTTTGACAAAGTTCGTATTTTATCCGCTGCAAAAGTAAATGAATATCAGATCAATACTCAAAATGGAACGCCCATAAAATTTGCAATCGTTGGGATTGCCGTTGGGATAGGGATTGCCTTTTTACTGAATGTATTTGATTATACCATTCGAAATGAACAGGAAATTGAAGAAGAATTAGGATTTGTAGTAATAGGTCGAATATCGAAAATGAATAAAAAAAATTCGAAAGATAAAATCTATTCACCAGAAGAAAAAAATAAACAAATCTTCTCTGCAGGTGAAAAATTGAGGGGTGAACCAGGTGGCGTCAAATCATTTAACAAATAAACGGAATCTAGTAACCTATACAAATCCGGATTCAATGATATCAGAGCAATTTAGAACGATCCGAACAAATATCAAGTTTTCTTCACTTGAAAAAAAGGTTACAACGATTCAAATTACCTCGCCAAATGATGGGGATGGCAAAACGACAACGGCAGCAAACTTAGCGATATCAATGGCGCAGCACAAAGAAAAGGTCTTATTGATTGATGCTAATCTTAGAAATCCTTCCGTACACCATGTTTTTAAGACTTCTAATAATGTTGGACTGACTACTTTTCTTTTAGATACAAGTAGTGATCTTACGGAAATTGTCAATCATACTGGTATTGGAATGCTTGATGTCTTAACCAGCGGGCCGGTTCCAATAAACGCTTCAGAAATCATTGGTTCACCCATGATGCAAGAACTGTTGATTAGTGCAGCTCGTTCATATGATTGCATCATCATCGATTCTCCTTCTATTCTAGAAGTTACCGATGCGAAAATTATAGCCAACTTTTGCGATAGTATCATCCTCGTGTTTAATCATGGAAAAACAAATATGAAACAGGCCTTTAGCACCAAGAGAATTCTTGAATTCGCTGAAAACAAAATTGTCGGTGTTATCCTCAATGACAATGTACGGAAAATGAAGTTTAAACTTTTTTAGAGAATACATATATTTTTTTATGTAGAGGTTCTCTATTGAGAACGTTTTTGAAAAAGAAAATAGTTTTTTTGGTTATGTCTCCTTGCCGTTATCAACGGAGGCACTCGATCATATTGTGGGTTGAAAAACCTTAGACGCTTGTCGTCGAGAATGTGGTGAGAGGAGGGGTTAGATGCCCCATTTTATAAAGTATTTAGGTATGGGCTTTTTATAGAGAAAACCCATACCTAAATACTTTATTCTTTACATAGAAAATGACTTTAAATTAGAAAAAGAAAAGGAGGGGAGCTGGATGACTAGTCAGCAGAGGCTGTTTTTCGTTATATTAGTCGATTCGTGTATCGTACTTTCAGCCATTTTTGCAGGACGGTTTTTAGTCGATGCGACCATATATGTGGTGACCATTCCACTAATCGTCAGTTCGCTGACCATACTTATTAGTCATCACGTATTTTCGATACAATTCAAGTTGTATAAAAAGGCTTGGGAATATGCAAGTATTAGTGAATTACTTCTTATTTTTAAAACTGTAACGGCTTCTATCTTAGTTACATCAATTGTGCAGCTTACTGTTCTTCAAGAAGTATACTTCCGTTTACTCGCTGTAACGTGGCTGCTTCATCTGTTATTTATCGGTGGGTCGCGGTTTTGTTGGAGAATATATAGAGATCGATATCTAGCAAAAGAACAAAATCGGAAACGAACGCTCATTATCGGTGCTGGCTCTGCAGGCACCATGATTGCTCGTCAATTGCTGAAAAAGAACGAGTCGGATCTACTGCCAGTTGCCTTTATTGATGACAATAGAAGAAAGCACGGTCTAGATATTTATGGTATTCCGGTTATTGGTGGTGTAAGTAAGATTGTCGAAACCATACAAAATTATAGTATTGAACGTATTATCATCGCAATCCCTTCCTTAAATAAACAGCAGATAAATACGATCTATACGGAGTGTGCGAAAACAGATGTAAAAACACAAACACTCCCAATGATTGAACATCTTCTTACAGGACAACTATCCGTAAATAAATTACGAGATATCCAGGTAGAGGATTTATTGGGCAGGAAAACAGTCGAATTGGATATCGAGGGAATTTCTGAATATGTCACGAACAAAGTCATATTAGTCACCGGTGCTGGAGGATCAATTGGTTCGGAAATTTGCCGTCAAATTTGTAAATTTACTCCTCAAAAAGTCATTTTACTAGGACATGGTGAAAATAGTATTTATTCCATTGAAATGGAGCTAAGAGAGAAATATAAACAAACAAACATTGAATTTCTGCCAGAAATAGCAGACGTGCAAGATTTTAAGAAAATGATGATGGTGATGGAAATTTATAAACCTGATGTTGTTTACCATGCAGCGGCCCATAAACATGTTCCGCTCATGGAAAATAATCCGGAAGAAGCGGTTAAGAATAATTTAATTGGTACGATGAACGTTGCCCAAGCAGCCAGCTGGAATGGAGTCGGCATATTTGTCATGATATCGAGTGATAAAGCGGTGAATCCGACTAGTGTAATGGGGGCAACAAAAAGACTGGCTGAAATGGCTATTCAAGATATGGATCAAAAAAGCGATACGAGATTGGTCGCAGTAAGATTTGGAAATGTATTGGGAAGCCGCGGCAGTGTGATTCCGTTATTCACGAAACAAATTGAAAGAGGAGGACCCGTTACGGTTACACATCCTGATATGGTTCGGTACTTTATGACGATTCCTGAAGCGTCAAGATTGGTAATTCAAGCTGGAGCCTTAGCAAGCGGGGGAGAAATTTTTGTCTTAGATATGGGCGAACCAGTAAAAATTGTTGATCTTGCTAAAAATGTTATTAGACTTTCTGGAAATAGCGTTGAAGAAATTGGCATTAGCTTTTCAGGAATACGGCCAGGGGAAAAGTTATTTGAAGAACTGCTAAACAAAGATGAAGTTCACGAAACACATATCTATCCAAATATTTATATTGGTAAAACAGGGGAGCTTTATCAACTCGAAATAGAGAATATTGTGAAAAATTACGCAGATTGGGATAGAGAATCCTTGCGAAATTCATTGATCAACTTAGCCAATCATCGTGTGGTTCCACAACCATCACTATCCATAAATTAGGGAGGAGAAACCAAATGAATATTAGAAAAGCAATCATCCCTGCAGCAGGTTTAGGAACTAGGTTTCTTCCAGCCACAAAGGCCATGCCTAAGGAAATGTTACCCATCGTTGATAAACCAACCATTCAATATATCGTAGAAGAAGCCATCGAATCCGGCATTGAAGACATTATCATTGTGACGGGAAAAGGTAAAAGAGCCATTGAAGATCATTTTGATCATTCTTTTGAATTGGAACAAAACCTCTATGAACGTGGTAAATTCGCATTGTTAGAAGAGGTTCAAAAATCTTCAAAACTAGTGGATATTCACTATATCCGTCAAAAAGAACCGAAGGGCTTAGGACATGCTGTTTGGTGCGCACGAAAATTTATCGGGGATGAGCCATTTGCTGTCTTATTAGGCGATGATATCGTCACTTCCGAAAAGCCATGTCTCAAACAAATGATCGAACAATACGATCTATACCAGTCATCAATCCTTGGTGCACAGACTGTTCCTCAAAATGAGGTATCACGTTATGGAATAATTGACGGTCATTCCTTCAACGATCGTATCTATAGTGTGAACCATTTAGTAGAAAAACCAAAACAAGAAGACGCTCCATCAAATTTAGCCATCATGGGAAGATACATACTAACGCCGAGGATTTTTGAGATTTTAGGCAATCAACAGCCAGGTGCCGGTGGTGAAATTCAGTTAACAGATGCCATTTCTTCCTTAAACGAGTTTGAAGCGGTTTATGCATATGACTTTGAAGGAATACGATATGACGTTGGTGAAAAATTTGGATTCATTCAAACGACGATCGAAATGGCCTTACAGCGTAAAGAGTTACGAAATGAACTCTTGAACTATCTCTCCACTGTAGTAGAAAGAGAAACAATCCAAAATAGAATGGATGGTTGATCAGTCATGGAGAAGAAAGTCTTGTTTGTTGCCACAAAGGATATTCACTTTGATGCGTTTCACTTACCGACCTTCAAATGGTTTGAAGAAAATGGATATAAAATTCATACAGCAGCAGTTGGTGACTTGGATCTTCCCTTTGTAGATCAAAGACACGATATTCCTATTCAAAGATCACCATTCTCACTAAAGAACATAATCGCTTACCAGGAATTAAAAAAGATTATGGATCAACATTCATATCAGATTATCCATTGCCACACACCTATGGGAGGTGTCCTTTCAAGATTAGCTGCGAGAACTACTAGAATGAAAGGAACAAAGGTTATCTATACAGCCCATGGCTTTCACTTTTGTAAAGGATCTCCTTTCATCAATTGGATGATGTATTATCCAATTGAAAAGTCGTTAGCACGAATGACGGACTGCTTAATTACGATTAATAATGAAGACTACCAGTTAGCTAAAGAAAGAAAGTTTAAAGCTGTTACTATCAAACATGTTCACGGTGTCGGGGTCGATAACGAACGCTTCCATCCTATTAGCGCTTTTAGTAAATCTGTCTTAAGAAGCGAGCATGGGTATAAAAATAAAGAGTTTATTCTTTTTTATGCAGCTGAGTTTAATAAAAATAAAAACCAGCAATTACTGATTCGGGCTTTATCTAGCGTAAAAGAGAAAATTCCACAGGCAAAGCTGCTCCTGGCAGGAACTGGTCCACTGCTTGAGGAATGCAAAAAAAGCGCAGTTCGACTAGGTGTTGAACATATGGTTGACTTTCTAGGCTTTCGAAAAGATATTGACTCACTATTGAAAATAAGTGACCTTGCTGTCGCATCAAGTTTAAGAGAAGGGTTGCCAGTAAATATAATGGAAGCCATGTCTTCTGGGTTACCAGTTATCGCAACTAAAAACAGGGGCCATATGGAACTCATTCAACAGGAAAAAAACGGCTATCTTATACCGAGCGAGGACGACAAACAATTTAGTATCCGTATCCTTGAACTGTTTCACTCAATAGAACAAAGAGAAAAAATGGGTAAAATGAGTGAGAAAATAATCAATGCAACATATACGCTGGCAGTAGTTCGATCGGAGTTAAATCAGATATACACAGGCTATATGGTGGAGGATACAAATGAGGAATCCGGTAATAAGTATTATCGTACCTATATATAATATGGAAAAATATTTAAAACGGTGTTTAGATAGTTTACTAGCTCAAACGATGACTCAGATAGAAATTATTGCGGTGAATGATGGATCAACAGACACGAGCCTCAAAATTTTATCAGATTATAAAAAAAATGATGAACGAATTAACATCATTAACAAAGAAAATGAGGGTGTTTCAGCAGCTAGGAACGATGGAATCTCTATAGCGAAAGGAGAATTCATAGGATTTGTTGATCCAGATGATTGGGTAAGCCGTGATATGTATGAAAACTTATATCAACGTGCAAAAAACGGGAACACAGATATAATTATGTGTTCCTATTTTCGAGAATTTGGAACCCATTCAAAAGAAAAGCAGTTCAATCTTCCGGATCTAGTAACATATGAAGAAAGTGAAATTAAAAAAACTGTTTTAAGAAAATTGGTTGGTCCCTTAAATGAAGAAATGGCCAATCCTGAATTGCTTGATGCATGGGGGACTGTTTGGACAAAATTATATCGAGCTGATTTACTTAAAGAAAATGAAATTCGTTTTACCAATCTTTCTGAAATTGGTACAAACGAAGATTTACTTTTTAATATTGAAGCTTTTTATTACGCAAAAAACTTTGAATTTATTAATGCTCCTTATTATCATTATTGGCGGGAAAATAATAACTCTGTCACTTCTGGCTATAAGCCACATCTATTGGGTCAATGGTTTACTCTTTATAGTAAAATTGAACGTTTCTTTATAAATAATGATACCAATAAGGATATTCAATTAGCTCTAAATAACCGAATATGTATAGGTACTTTGGGTCTTGGGTTAAATACAATAAGTAAAGCAAACGGGGAATCTCATGTTAAAAAGATGAGAAAAATAAATAACATATTAGTAGATCAACGTATAAAACAAGCATTTGAACATTTCGATTTATCGCATTTTCCGTTAATTTGGAAGGTGTTTTATTTTTGTGCAAAGACCAGATTAGCAGTAAGTTTTTATTTCTTATTATTAGTGATTGAAAGGCTGAGAAAAATTGTAAGGTAGGAGTGGAGTTTTTTGGAACCAATTCGAATTCTTCAAGTAGTGACAATCATGAATCGCGGTGGGCTCGAAACGATGTTAATGAACTATTACAGACAAATAGACCGAAGTAAAATCCAATTTGATTTTATGGTTCATCGAGCAGTACCAGGACATTATGATGAGGAAATTATCAAGCTTGGCGGTAGAATTTTTAATATGCCTCCCATAAAACCAGGGAATTATCGAAAATATTTTAGGCTGCTTGATCAATTTTTTACTACTAAAAGAGAATACAAAGTAGTCCATTCACACATCAATGAAAATAGCAGTTTTGTTTTAAGAGCTGCAAAAAAAGCGGGTGTACCAGGGCGAATTGCGCATAGTCATTTAAGTAACTTAGGGTTGGATATCAAGTTGCCATTCCGTTTATATGCAAAATCTACAATGCGGGATTATCCAAGTGATTACTTTGCTTGTTCCAAAAATGCAGGAAAGTGGTTATTTGGGGGAGAGATTGCAACAAATGAACTAACTGTTCTTAATAATGCAGTACATGCAAAAAAATTCACTTTTAATCAAACTAGTAGACTAGTAACCAGAAAAAATCTAGGAATTACAAATGAGCTCGTAATTGGTCATATAGGCCGATTTGAAAAACAAAAAACCAAAAATTTTTAATCGATATCTTCTACGAATTACAAAAAACACAGCCGAAATCGCTGTTGCTTCTAGTAGGTGAAGGGCAACTGAAACGCTCAATCGAAAAGAAAGTGAAGAGTTTAGGATTAACGAAGAAGGTACGATTTTTAGGAGTTCGTGAAGATATTCCTAATCTTTTGCATGCTATGGATTTGTTTCTATTCCCTTCCCTTTTTGAGGGACTTCCCGTTGTCTTAGTTGAAGCACAAGCGGCTGGAGTACAGTGTTTGGTTTCCAATTCAATTACCAAAGAGAGCGACATAACCGGTTCATTAGGGTTTATGTCTTTAAAGGAATCTCCTGAGAAATGGACACAAAAAATCCTTTCCATGTCATATAAACATTCTGAAAATATAGATCTAATGACAAAAAAAGGATACGATACAACAGCTAATGCCAAGTGGCTTGCTGATTTTTACACTCAATATCATCCTGAAAATCAAACCTTAGCAGGAGGATTTTGAAAATGACTCCTACGTTAACTATTTTTACTCCAACTTTTAATAGAGCCTATACGTTGCATTTATGCTACGAAAGTCTAAAAAGACAAACAAGTAAAGATTTTATCTGGCTGATTATCGATGATGGCTCGACAGATAACACGAAGGAATTGGTAAATTATTGGATACATGAAAATCTTCTGCCAATCCGTTATCACTTCCAAAGCAATCAAGGAATGCATGGTGCTCATAATACAGCCTATGACTTAATCGATACAGAATTAAATGTATGTATTGATTCAGATGATTTTATGCCTGATGAAGCGGTAGAAAAGATTTTGACGTTTTGGGCTGAATATGGGAGCGATGAGTTCGCTGGAATGGCAGGTTTGGATGCTAGTCCAAAGGGTCAGGTTATTGGTACGGAAATGCCTAAAACGATTAAAGAGTCTACACTGACTGATTTGTATGGGAAATACAAAGTAAAGGGGGATAAAAAATTAGTCTATCGTACAGAACTGACGAAAAAGACACCACCATATCCGATTTTTGAAGGTGAAAAATACGGCCCACTTAGTTATAAGTATGTTTTGATTGATCAGATCAACCCGCTTCTGCTTTTAAATGAGGTCCTTTGTCACGTAGAATATTTACCAGACGGATCAAGTAGGAATATGATTAATCAATATATAAAAAATCCAAGAGGATTTTCTTTTTTTAGAAAAGTGACTATGAAATACGAACCTTCTTACAAACGAAGGTTTATTGAAAATGTTCATTATGTTTCGAGCAGTTTACTGATAAAAAATAAGAACTATTGGTTTGAGTCCCCCAATAAATGGACGACTATTCTAGCAACACCGGTTGGGATTGCTCTTTACTTTTATATTAACTATACTCACCGTTCTACAGTTTTAAAGCAATCTTGATTGCATCGAAAGGAATTTTACTATGACCATCCTCTGGATCAATCTCGCCATAGTGTTTATATTATCGTATTTTAGTCGATCACTAGTCCCAAACTTAGGAACAGATATAGGGGTTTTCACAGCAAAACCCAATAAATTATTAGTTATTGGAGTCATGTTATGCTTGGTTGTCATTTCAGGTTTGAGATCAGGCATAGGTGATACGTACGCTTATAAACAAATGTTTATAAAGAATGACTTCACATGGGATTTTATTAAAACACAAAAGGACTTCGGTTTTGGAATCTTTCAAATGATTTTAAAACAGTACTCAGAAGATCCCCAAATCCTGGTTTTTACTGCGGCGCTGTTTACAAATGTACTGATTATTATTGTTCTATATAACTATTCACGTCTGTTTGAGCTCAGTACGTACCTCTATATAACTGGCGGACTTCATTTAGTTTCGATGAACGGGATTAGACAAGTACTCGCAGCGGCGATTATCTTTACAGCGACAAAATATTTATTAAATGGGAACTTTATAAAATATGCATTAGTTGTTCTTTTAGCATCTACTTTTCACCAAAGTGCATTATTACTTCTTCCTATTTATTTTATGGTACGAATAAAAGCTTGGACCAAATACACACTTTTGATCTTATTTTTGGCGGTTTTAATCGTAATAGGATATAACCAGTTTACCTCATTATTATTTTCTGCTCTACAAGATACGCAGTATAGCGACTATTCAAAATTCAATGAAGGCGGGGCAAATATCATCCGAGTCATTGTCAGTGCTGCGCCGTTAGTAGTTGCTTATTTTGGTAGAGAAAAATTACGAGCTGTTTTTCCAAAAAGTGATTATATTGTTAACATGGCACTTTTAGGCTTAGTCTTTATGATTATTTCGACTCAACAATGGATATTCGCACGGGTGGCTATCTACTTTAATTTATACCAGCTTATTTTAATCTCTTGGATTATTGAAGTTTTTAGTAAAAAAGATCGGAAATTTGTTTATTATATGATTTTAGTTCTCTATTTTATTTTTTACTATTATGAAAATGTTGTGAGTTTAAACATTCTGTATGAGAGTGATCTATTAGAAAATTTGTTCAAGTAAATGAGGGGGATTCCTATGAAGATACTCATTACAGGCGGCGCTGGGTTTATTGGCAGTCATACGTGTATTGAACTGTTAACAGCAGGACATGACATCATTGTAGTTGATAATTTTTCGACCAGTAAACGACAAGCCTTATATCAGGTAAATGCCATTACGAATAAAAAATTCAAAGTTTATCAGATTGATATGTTGAATGCGTTAGATTTAGAAAAGGTGTTTCTCGAAAATCAATTAGACGCTGTGATTCATTTTGCAGGGTATAAGGCGGTTGGGGAGTCCGTTACGGATCCACTTAAATATTACAGTAACAATTTGATCAGTACACTGAACTTATGTGAAATGATGCAAAAATATAATGTGAAAAATTTGGTTTTCAGCTCTTCTGCTACGGTATACGGTGTTCCGAAAACGGTCCCAATCTCTGAGGATTTTCCTTTACAGACCTTGAATCCTTATGGGAGAACAAAGCTTATGATTGAAGAAATTCTAGGTGATTTATCGGCTTCGGATTCAACATGGAGTATCTCGTTATTAAGATATTTTAACCCCATAGGTGCTCATCAAAGCGGGAATATTGGCGAAGATCCCACAGGTGTGCCTACTAATCTTATCCCGTATATTACCAAAGTCGCAATTGGTGAATTAAGTGAAGTACAGGTTTTTGGCAACGATTATCCTACCCCTGATGGAACAGGAGTAAGAGATTATATCCATGTAACGGATTTAGCCCGCGGACATCTGATGGCACTTGAAAAGGTCGTACAGACAACTGGAATAGATGCCTATAATTTTGGTACAGGTAAAGGGTATAGTGTTCTTGAGATGATTTCCACTTTTGAAGCAACATCGGGAGTGAAAATTCCTTATCAGTTTGTAAACCCTAGAGCAGGAGATGCAGCAATCTGTTTTGCTGATTCTTCAAAGGCAAGAAGGGAACTAGGATGGATTGCAGAAAAAGATATCACGGAAATGTGTGAAGATTCTTGGAGATGGCAGGCAAATCATCCACATGGTTACGAGGAGAAAGTAAAAGAATATGCTGGGTTGCAAAGTCCTCACTTACTAAGTAATGAGGACTTTTTCAATTAGCTGAAGGGAAAGAGAATCAAATGAATATTTCGGAAAAATTGACTCAACAGCAACTACTGGTTATCCTTTTGGATGTTTATCAGAACGTGCGAGATAAAGAAAATATCCAAATCCAAACAGTTATAGCTGATTTAGAAAAGCAGCTTAAAGTAGTAATCCATTCATAGTTATAGGAGAAATTAATTTGAAAAGATTAGTAGACTTTACATTTGCATTGCTGCTTATTTTACTGCTTATCCCATTACTGTTTATTTTAGGTTTTTTGATTAAATTGGCACTGGGATCACCGATTCTTTTTACACAGGAGAGACCAGGTTTAAATGGCAAGCTATTTACTTTATATAAATTCCGATCGATGAGTAATCAACTGGATGCACAAGGGAATTTGCTGCCCGATCATATACGTCTTACCTATTTTGGGAAGTTACTACGAAAGTTTAGTTTAGACGAACTGCCGCAGCTGTTTAATGTGTTAAAAGGAGATCTTAGCTTAGTTGGACCTAGGCCCTTATTAATCGAATACCTACCTTTATATACAGACGAACAAGCACAACGTCATCTGGTCAAACCTGGTATTACCGGGTGGGCACAGGTGAATGGGCGAAACGCTCTAACCTGGGAAGAAAAATTCAAACTTGATGTATGGTATGTCCATCACCAAACCTTTTTATTAGATTTAAAAATTTTACTTTTGACTGCTATGAAAGTGCTTAAATCAGAGGGGATTAACCAAGCTGGAAGTGTGACTGTGGAGAAATTTAACGGAGAAATACCTTCGAAAAGGGAGGGGAATGGATGAAGATTGTTATCGTGGGCGACGGCGGCCATAGTAAAGTAATCACAGACCTGATAACGTCTCAAAAGGACGATCAAATCGTTGGGTATTTAGACGATAAGTATCAAGAAATCTTCGTTAAAAATCATCAATTTTTTGGGCCTCTTTCAACTGTCCATAATTTAAGAGAGCTTTTTAATGATATTAAATATATTGTGGCCATTGGAAATAATGTAGTAAGAAAACAAATTGTCCAAAGGCTTGACCTCCCAAATGATTATTATGCGACTTTACAACATAAATCAGCACTAGTCAGTCCAAGTGCTAAAATTGGCTTTGGCTCTGTGATTATGGCGAATACGGTGGTAAATGCGGATTCCCAGATTGGGAATCATTCCATTATAAACACAGGTTCGATCGTAGAGCATGATAACAAGTTAGCTGACTTCGTTCATATTTGTCCTAATGCCACATTAACAGGTTCGGTGATTATAGGAGATGGTGTTCAAATTGGTGCCGGGGCAACACTGATTCCTAATGTAAGAATCAGAGAATGGGCAATCATTGGAGCAGGTGCAACGGTTATTACTAACATTCCAGCTTATAGTACGGCCGTAGGGACGCCTGCAAATGTTAAAAATATTGAGCGATTGAGGGTGAGCGAACATGGAAACAACGGTTCTTAAAAAAAGAATTTTTCTTTCTTTTCCGCATATGAGTGGAAATGAAATGAAATACATTGAGGAAGCCTTCCAAACGAATTGGATCACGTCTATGGGTGCTAATGTTGACGCGTTTGAAGCGGAAATAGCCAATTTGGTCGGATTAAAAGAAGCCGTGGCCGTTAGTTCAGGAACGGCTGCTATTCACTTAGCACTCGAACTATTAAATGTGTCAAAAGGAGATAAGGTTTTTTGTTCAAGCCTGACATTTGTGGCATCGGCTAATCCGATTCTCTATCAAGGCGCAGAACCGGTATTTATTGATTCGGAGCCGGAAACCTGGAATATGTCACCGCTAGCATTAGAACGTGCCTTTTGTGATGCAATACAACTAGGGGAGCTTCCAAAAGCCGTGATCATCGTCAATCTATATGGTCAACCGGCAAAAATGGATGAATTAATTGCAATTTGTAATCATTATCAAGTTCCAATTATAGAAGATGCTGCGGAATCTCTTGGTGCAAGCTATAAAGGGAAAGCCAGCGGTACATTTGGTGAACTTGGTATTTACTCATTTAATGGGAATAAGATTATTACCAGTTCTGGCGGCGGCATGCTTGTCTCCAATAACAAGGAACTGTTAAAAAAGGCCCGTTTTCTGGCGACTCAAGCTAAAGATGATGCACCACACTATCAACATAGCGTAGTGGGCTATAACTATCGAATGAGCAATATTTTAGCTGGTATTGGAAGAGGTCAATTAGAATATTTAACGCATAGAGTTGAAACGAGACGATTCATTTTCAAAAGATATTTTGATGAATTAAGCCACCTGCCAGGTCTATCCTTCATGCCTGAATTAACTAATACTAGGTCAAATCGTTGGCTGACATCATTTACGTTAAACGAAAATGTAACTAATACCTCTGTTAATCACCTCATAAGCTCTTTAGCAGATGAGAATATTGAATCACGTCCAGTTTGGAAGCCGCTTCATAGCCAACCTCTATTCCAAAACTCTCGTTATTATCCTCACAAACTGGAAGAAAGTGTTTCGGATCAGTTATTTAAATCGGGAATATGTTTGCCTTCTGGATCAAATATGACGGATGAAGAACAGACAAGGGTCATCGATGTAATACAAAACTTGTTTCAGTAAAAAAAGCGCAATGTTATAACTGCATCTAATAATATAAATACTAAATATAAAGAGGTATATCAATGATTGGAAAAAATATAGCAGAACTTAGAAAGAGAAGAGGGTTTACCTTATCACAGCTTGCAGAACGAGCAAATATGTCGAAATCATATCTTAGCAATATCGAGCGAGATTTAAATCGCAATCCTTCCCTCGAGGTTATGAAAAAAATTGGTGCAGTATTAAACGTGGATCTGTTAACGCTGCTTAATACGAACAATAATGAAGAACCCACCTATTTTTTAGACAGAGAATGGATAGAATTGATCAATGAACTACAAGATTCAGGCATGACAAAGGAACAAATTCCACAGTATAAAATATTGATTGAGTTTATAAAATGGCAAAATAAAAAATTATAAGTCCAACCATAGATGTCATTTTACAAAAATCCGCTAGTATTTGGTTGACGTGTTCTTTATAAAGAACTAATATAGAAATAGGTATAAAGCCCCTTGGTATGTACATATGTGAAAATAGACATTAACAGTAGCGTTTAATAAACCTTAAAAAAAAGGACCCAAGAGAGTTAATCATGAGGTAATTTCCCTGTTATTTCAGAGATTTGTTCTTTATTAAGAATAAATTTGATCTATAAAGACTAATATAGATTCGGTGATGCCTCCTAGCCGGTATTAACGGAGGTACTCGATCATACTGTGGGTTGACTCAACCTTAGACGCGTGTCGTCAAGAGTGTGGTGCTGAGGAAGGGTTAGATGCCCTGGGTTTGTTAACCCACAAACATGTAATGAAAAGGGTGAAAAAATGGAAATAACAAAAATCCCAAAAATCATCCATTATTGTTGGTTCGGTGGGAATGAAAAGCCAGATATCGTGAAAAAATGTATGGAGAGCTGGCAGGTATATTTAAGGGAGTATGAAATCATAGAGTGGAATGAAAAAAACTTTGAATTTAAGAACAATCCTTATGTTCATGAAGCTTATGAAGCAGGGAAATATGCTTTTGTCAGTGATTATGTTAGAGTACATTCTTTATTCAATCACGGTGGGATTTACCTAGATACAGATGTTGAAGTATTCAAATCATTTGATAATCTTCTTCACCATGAATCATTTTGGGGATTCGAGCAAGAAAATTACATTGCAACTAGTACCATTGGATCGGAGCAGGGAAATGTCCTAATTAAAGAATTTCTTGATTCATATCATAATAAACATTTTAAACAAGATGATGGGAGCTTCGATGACTTAACAAATGTAGCGATTGTAACTGAAATTCTTGAAAAACATGGCCTTATTAAAAATGGAGAATATCAGGAAATTAAAGATATCGGTGTCTTTTATCCGCAAACTTATTTTTCCCCATATGATTATATCAACTGTAGAACATTCGTTACAGAAAATACTTACACCTTGCATCATTTTTATAAAAGTTGGTTGCCGGCGCGGGCCCGAATGAAAAGCCAAATTAAGGTTTATGCAGCCAAAATCATAGGTGGAGATAATATTGCCAGAATTAGAGGGATTGTGTCTAGAGGATAGGAGATTGTTATGAAGAATGTATTAATCGCCTCGTTTGATATGGAAGTAGGAGGAGTAGAGAGAAGTCTAGTCAGCCTATTGAATAATTTTGATTATAAAAATCATCAAGTGGATCTAATGCTATATAGCCATACAGGTGATTTTATGAGTCTACTCCCCAAATATCCGAATTTATTGAAAGAATTGAAAGCATATAAAACCTTTAGAATGACGATTCCTGAAACCATTAAATCAGGTAAACTATTAATAGGACTTGCAAGACTGAGAGCTAAATATGATGCATCAAAATCAAATGGTGAAGCTGGATACAAACAAATGCAATATATGTGGAAATACTCTTTACCCTTTTTACCGAAAATAGAAAAGAAGTATGACATAGCAATTAGCTATCTATGGCCTCATTACTTCGTTGCAGAAAAGGTTCAGGCAAGAAAGAAAATTGCCTGGATTCATACAGACTTTTCCACGGTAGATACAGATAGGAAGATGGATCTTCAAATCTGGGAAAAATTTGATTATATCATTTCTGTGTCAGAAGAATGCAGGAATGCGTTTATAAAAAAGTATCCAGTATTAGAAAATAAGGTGCTCGTGATGGAAAATATCACTTCACCAGATTTGGTGCGTTCACTGGCTGATGAAAAAGTAAATAACCCAATGCTGCAAGATTCAAGATTTAAATTAATTACAGTAGCTAGACTCTCTCATGCAAAAGGAATCGATAATGCGGTTCGGGCTTTAAAACTATTAAAAGATAAGGGATATCACAATATAGTATGGTATGTCGTTGGTTATGGCGGGGATGAAGAGCTCATTAGAACCCTTATAAAAGAAAATGATGTATCAGACTCCTTCATTCTATTAGGTAAGAAACTCAATCCCTACCCATATATGAAAGCAGCGGACCTATACGTACAGCCATCTAGATATGAAGGCAAGGCAGTAACGGTGGGAGAGGCACAAATTCTGGGTAAACCAGTGTTGATTACGAACTATCCTACAGCTAAGAGTCAAATCAAGGATGGATTAGACGGTATTATTTGCAATGTATCAGTAGAGGGGTTGGCAACGGGGATTGAGAGGTTATATTGCGATAACACTTTACGCAGTTTATTAATCATTAATATCAAGTATGAAAATTATAGTAATAGTCAGGAGTTAGATAAATTGTATGAAATGATTGGAAGTTAAACAGAAATAGGTGAAGTAGTATGAGTATAAAGGTAAGTGTTATAATTCCCGTCTACAATGCTGAAAAATACCTCTCACAATGTGTGGAGTCTCTTTTAGCACAAACCCTTAATGAGTGTGAGTTCGTTTTTGTGAATGATGGTTCTAGTGATTGTAGTGGTGAATTGCTAGAAAGTTATAACAAAATAGACCCACGAATATTTCTAATTCATCAACAAAATCAGGGAGTTAGTATAGCCCGTAATAATGGGCTGCAAAAAGCTTCAGGAGAATATATTGGATTTGTGGATGCAGATGATTATATAGAGAAGGACATGTATGAAATTCTATATACCTCAGCAAAACAACATGATTGTGACGTGGTCATATCAAATTTTGAAAGTGAGATTGAAGGTCACAAGGTTATCACAAAATATCCATTTCCAATAGATATTATTTTAAACAGAGAGTATGTAGAGCATGAATTATTACCTTATTTTATTAAGTCAGATAACCTAAATTCTGCATGCAATAAAATTTATAAAAATAATGTAATCAAAGAAAATAATGTATATTTTCCAGAAAGAGTTCCGTTGGGAGAAGATGGTATGTTTAACATGCAGTTTTTTTGCAAAGCGGCTAATATAAAATACCTAGATTTCACGGGATATCATTATAGAGAGGTAAAAGGTAGTGCCACTAGAAATATATCGGAGTCAGATTATTTTAAAAGGGCTTTAGAAGTGTATAATCTGCAATTACCAGAAAATTTCACAGGGAAGATTGATCAGGTAAAGATTTGGAAGCTAAAATCTATCAAGTTAGTAAATAGCGTATTGTCATACTTACATGTATATTTTACACCATATCAAGATGTGAGTTTCATCAAAAGATATAAATACGTGAAAAAAATGATAGGTCATAAACAGCTTAGAGATGCATTAAATATATATTATAGTGAAAGTTACCGTGCTTTAGGAGGATATGAAAAATTTCTCGTAAGCATGATCAAAAGAAAATCTGCCTTCGGAATATATTGTGCCACCGCTTACAGTAGATTCAAAAATAAGTCACGTTGGGGAGGGATTTAGCATGAATATCATGATGTTTGCACATGATGGAAGCCTTAATAGGGGGTGTGAAGCGATCGTTCGTTCATCCACAGATATTATTAAAGAAAAATAGGTGGGGCAAAGGTATATTTAGCATCGGGAAGGCCTGAAACCGATAAATTTATCACTAATTTAGATGGAATCGTTAATGGCGCTAACCTCAACATTACGAAGTATTCATACGAATGGTTTGTATCTTCTCTTAAAGTGAAAATACTTCACGATGAATCTTATGCTCTGGGTAAAATTCATCACAATATTATTAAGCATATAAAAGATATGGACGTCTGCTTATCAATAGGTGGTGATAACTATTGTTACGGAGAGCAACCTGGATTGTATGAAATAGATAGAAGGATTAAATCAAAAGGAAAAAAGCTAGTATTATGGGGATGTTCTATAGGTGAAGAAGACATATCTGAAAGAAAGCTAGAAGACTTAAAGTTATTTGATTTAATTCTAGCCCGTGAAACCCTTACTTATAGGATATTGAAAAGCAAAGGACTTTCTAACGTAAAATTATGTGCAGATCCTGCGTTTACGATGAAAAAAGAAGAATTAGAGTTACCAAAAGGGTGGAAAAAAGGTGAGACAATAGGCCTTAACTTTAGTCCACTTGTATGGAATAAAAACAAAAAATCTCTAGTTGCGTTAGGAGACCTTATCAAACACATACTAAATACTACTAATATGACAATTGCTCTTACCCCACATGTGATAGATGAAGGCAATAATGATTATGAAATTCTCTATAGATACTATAAAGAATTTAGGAATACCGGTAGAGTCATTATATTGCCAGATCATTTAAGTGCAAAACAATACAAGGGCTATATAGCGAGGATGAGATTCTTTATTGGCGCGAGAACACATGCGACGATAGCTGCTTACTCAAATTGTATTCCCACTATGGTCTTGGGATATAGTGTGAAGTCAAAAGGGATAGCAATGGATATTTTTGGGTATGAAAAATTAGTACTAAGTATAGAAGAAATTTCAGATAATAAAAAGTTGAAAAATTCTTTTGATGAAATGGTGAAGGAAGAAGACGAAATCAGACAAATTCTAAAGAAATCTTTACCTATTGTTCAAAAAATGTCATATAAAGCAGTGGACTACTTAAATGAAATTGTCATGTAGTATGAGGGGGATATGATGAAGAAAAATATATTGTTTGTCATTCCGAGTTTATCTGCTGGAGGAGGAGAAAAAAGTTTAATCAATTTATTATCTCAAATAGATTATGATTTATATAATGTAGATTTGTTTATGTTTAAACATGATGGAATATTTATGGAATTTTTACCTAAAGAAGTACATGTTTTACCAC
>NZ_AJTN02000014.1 GCF_000305495.1 Peribacillus psychrosaccharolyticus ATCC 23296
CTTGTGAAAGCAGTGAAAAGAACAATTATCAGTGTATTTTCCAGAGTAAGGATACTTAAAACTTTTATCCCATCGATACTAAAAGAAAAAATAGACAGAAAATCAATTTGTATTTGTTGGAATTCAGCAGCTAGGCGTACTGATATAAAGTTGTTTCGCTGAAATTCAATAGTCATAATAGCAATTCCAGCTAAAGTAAATAAGAGGAAAGGTAGATCACTAATGACAATTCGATAACTATTTAGCAACGGCTTAAGCCCATATTGTTTTTGTGGAACGTCTTTCTTTTTCAAGGTTTCAGTAATATAGTAAATAGTTAACCAAGCTGTCAGGATAGACATAGCAAGCATGGCAAGTATCAGTTCAAATAAATGTGTACGGAAAAACCAGCCGCCAATGATCGAACCAATCATAATAGAAAGATTAACGGCCCAATAATTAATAGAATACATATAAGTTCTTGTTTTGGGCGTACTAACATCTATCAGCATAGCATCTGATGCTGGATTAGACAGCCCTGACGAAATGCCAACTAACAGCATCATCATAAACGTGAGCCATGGTGAAGTCCAGTAAGGTGAATTAGAGATGAGCATACCTGTAAATGCGAAAACTTTGATCAACTCACCAAGTACCATAATCTTTTTTCTGCCAATTAAATCAGCAAGATAACCGCCGTATAAGTTGGCGAGGAATTGAACAGCAATATTAATGATTAATAAGATACTCGCTGTTTCTGCATTTATTTTTTCAGTAAAATAGATGGCCATAAAGGGGAAAATCATTGAACTGACTACTTTGGATAAAAATGATAAGTATATGCGTGTTCGAATATTTGGATGTAGTTCTTTAAACATAAAAACGCCTCCTTGTATCTTTATTATCGTATGGTCTAAAGGGGTTAAAAAGGGTATAATTCAATAAAAAATGTCCCCCTTTAGGAGTTGTCCAATCATGGATCTTGACTATTTTCATCTACGTGCGCTGCTTTTTTCCCGAGAAAGGGAGAATAAAGCCAGTCTAAGGCTATCAGAGTTAGAACCTGTATGGAATTATACGAATAAAACCATCAAGCGAAAATTGAATAAATATCAAGAGGAAGGCCTGTTTGAGTATTTTCCTGGAAATGGGAGGGGAAATCAGTCGTTAATCTGCTTTAAGTCTGAATTACAGGATGACCTTAAAAAAATGGTCAAAACGAGTATTCAAAAAGGAAAATATGAAAACATCCTGCCGCTTCTAGACCTTAATATACCGAAGAGCTGGTTAAGACTTGTAACAAACGATTTACTAAAGGTATTCGGCTTACAATCTAATGAGAAAGATCAGGAGATTTTACGCTCGATTATTTCTCGTACGATCTCTACTCTGGATCCACTATTTACTTCAATTGCGATGGAAAGCTTTTTAATTCAGCAGTTCAGCGATACACTTGTTACCTATGATTCGGAATCTATGACTGTGAAACCATGTATTGCTCATAATTGGCGAGTGAACGAGGATTACACAGATTGGACATTTTATTTGCGTAAGGGTGTTAATTTTCATCATCAGCGAACACTGACAAGTCAGGATGTCTTATTTACGCTAAATCGATTTGCTGCAGAGAACAATCCCAATGAATGGCTTGTTGCAGATATTGAAGATATCGATTGCCCATCTCCTTTTGTTGTCACCATTAGACTTAAGAAATCGAATCCTTTTTTTCTGCGCTATCTTTGTAAAGGGAATCTCGCGATTTTACCTGCAGATGTTCCATTTAATGAATTTCACTGGATTGGCACCGGACCTTTTAAAATGAAAAATCGTACAGAGGAAAGTCTCGTATTAGAGGCATTTGATCAGTATTTTTTAGAACGACCGCTACTCGATCGAGTAGAGTTTTGGCATGTTAACGACATGGCCCATCGAGGATTTAATTTGGAGGTCGCAGGCGAAAAAGAAATTGAATATATTGAAAATAATGAAATTCCAGTAGGGTTTACTTTTTTAGCTTTTAATTTTCATCGAAACCCTTTTGTTCGGCAAATAAGTTTTCGCAAAGCAATGTACCTTATTCTTGATAGTGAAAAAATGCATCGTGATTTACATCGTGAACCGCCTCAGCATGCTTCGAGTTTTTTTGCTTGGAAGTCAAAATATGAAGAAAAACATGTTGAAGAAATTCAAAGCCTCCTAAAGGACTCCGAGTACAACGGAGAAGAACTTACATTAGTCGGTTTAATAAATAAGCGGGAGAAGATAGAAGAAACGGAGTGGCTTGCTAGGGAAGCTGCTGTATATGGAGTGAACTTGAAAATCTCCCATGTTCAAACCTTTGACGAATTTTATTCAAAAAAATCGAACAGGAGGCAGATATGATGATGAATGGTGAGGTGCCCTCACCTGATTATGAATTATCTTTCCTTGAAGCTTTTTATAATAAAGCTTTGATCTTTCAACGTTTTCTCAAAGAAGATGATTTGGCCTATATTGTCGCACAATTAAATAACATGTGCTTAGAGCCATCATTTAGTAAGCGGGACCAAATTAGAGATGAAATAGAGGACTATTTAAGAAGTCAGCATGCAATCATATTTATCAAGCATTCTACTAAACAACAATTTTTCCATTCAATGATTAAAGGGTTCGTCCACGATTCATATGGTTACATGGACTTGAGAAAAATTTGGATTGAAAAAACACCAAATAAATAGAGCTGACAGCAAAGAAAAAGACGTTAACAAGATTTTAACGTCTTTGACTGTAGTTCCAGAAAATAAAATTATCCACTATAGCCATTTACAAAAAATCCGACTGTTTCAATTTCATCTTCAGTTAAATCACGGTTCAGCTTTCGGGTCAGTTCTTGTTGAATAGCAATAGTGTCTCCTTGACAGCTGATGACAAGCTCAGCACATGTCTTCATTCGTTTAAACTCATGCTCCATTTCCTTTTTGGTACAGGGGTGTGGATGATGGGAAAGAATATAGGTGTTTGCATCATACTTTTCAATTTCCGTGAGCAGCCGAAGAACTTCTTTTGATGTGAATTGCCATTTTTCAGCGTACATATTGGCATACAGACAATCACCAAGGAATAGTACTTTTTCCTCAGGAATATAAATAAGGCAGGAATCTCCTGCGTGGTCTCCTCCGATATGTTCAATTACACAAGTTACCCCTCCTAGGTCAACTGTCATTCCTTTTTCAAAACGAATATCAGGTAGAGGCAAACAGATATTCCGTGGCTTCTCACTAAATTCTTTTTTTATGGCATCAGCGCAAAAGGCTATTTCAGTCCCCGCTAGTACACGCTGATCAAGAGCAATATCATCCCAAGTCAATTTTTGGAGCATTTGGATGTTACTATACGTATCAACTTGGCATAATACAGGCTCTTGCACAGCTTCAAGTCCAAATACATGATCCCAATGGGAATGTGTAAGAACAAGGTAATCAGGCTTTATCATTTCTTTTTTTAATTCATCATGGAAGAGTCTCGCATGCTCTACAGAGTTTCCAGCATCAATAACGAGTGTCCTGGTGTTTCCGGTTACCGCACCGAGTACAGGCCTATCTGTTTCTTGTACCGGTGTTAGATAAACAATATGTTTGGAAAGTCGTTGTAACGTTTGCATCTAATATCCTCCTTAGCTCTTCTTCAGCACCATTTAGTATAGCAAAAAAGAAATATTGCTGCTGTGATTCTTTATATATAGGTTAAAAAGAAAGAGGGTAACAGAAACGGTTAGAGATACCTTTTTTTAAGCAATCAGTTAACCCAGATGTGATATTATGTAACATTTTGGAACGAAAAAGCGTTTTAAAAGCTGCCTGTTACAGTCTGCCTACCCTTATTTTTCCTTTATGATGTATAATAAAGGAAATAATGGCAAGGAAGGTGTGATCAAATGTTGAAAATAGAGGAAATTAACGCGATAAGACTGAATGAACGGATAGAAAGATTATCAATGGTCGGGAAAATTGGTGAAACTGGCATCAGTCGATTGGCTCTTTCACAGGAAGACCACACAGCGGTAAATATTGTGAAAGGGTGGATGGAAGAAGCGGGAATGTCTGCGAAAATTGACAATTTTGGCAATTTGATTGGCATCATGCTTGGAGAAAACCCTGAGTTACCAAAGCTTATGATTGGCTCACATATAGATTCTCAAGTTTATGGGGGCCGCTATGATGGAGTGACCGGTGTGATTGCAGCCATTGAAGTCGTACAGACGATGAAGGAAAAAGGAATTGTTCCTGATGTATCGATTGAAGTGGCTGCGTTTAGTGATGAAGTCGGGTGTCGTTTTAATAAAGGAGTTTTTGGTGTACGAGGAATTTGGGGCGAGTTGGAGGAAGGAGAACTGGATCGAAAAGATAGTGAAGGGATTACTCGCCGTAAGGCTTTAATTGATTTTGGCTGCAACCCAGAAAATTTTACAGCTTCTGAGTATGAAAAAGGAACTCTGGGCGCTTTCCTAGAATTGCATATTGAGCAAGGACCAATCCTTGATAATACAGGGAGTCCAGTTGGGATTGTATCAGGGATTTCCGGTCCGCTTTGGCTCACACTTGAACTGACTGGTTTTGCCGGCCACGCAGGGAGCGTGCCTATGAATATGCGGCAAGATGCACTACTTGGGGCAGCAAAGGTCATTGTTGCCTTGAATCAAGTTGCGCTTCAAAAACCAGGTACACCCACGGTTGCTACGGTGGGAAATATCAAAGTTTTTCCTAATTCTCGCAATATTGTTCCGGAAAAAGTGACCTTAACCATCGATTTGCGGGACATTGATCTTGCGAGAAGAGAACAATATGACGTACAACTGCGAAATGAGATTAATAGAATTGCTGCCATTCATGGCCTGACATGTAAGATTACGGAAGATATGAAGTCGGAACCTCGTTATGTTGCAAACTGGCTGAAAGAAGTTCTCCGGGAAGAAAGCAAGGAGCTTGGATTAGCTGCACCCGAATTGATGAGCGGACCTTTTCACAATTCCCTGATTATGTCTAATTATTGTGATTATGCGATGATTTTTATACGAAGCAAAGACGGGATTAGTCACAATCCTCTTGAATTTTCTAGTCCTGAGGACATTGCAGCAGGAACTGAACTTCTGTACCGTTCTGCTTTAAGAGTAACCAAACAATTAGCACAATGAATCTTCCCTCGGTTTGTGATAGAACCGGGGGTTTTCTATTCAATTACTTGAAAATCCTGCTTGTTTTTATTTTTTTACATTGTGTATAAAAATCTTAGAAGATTATTTACGTTCTGTGTAATGTAATCTAACATCACGCTCGGTACACTTAAGTATAAGCTGAGAGACTTGTAAACGGAATAAAGGAATGTTGGAAAGGAGAGTAAGTAGATGAAACATGGAGTTGAGAATATAACTGGTGTATTGGAACAAAATTTTCATGAAATAAAACCTGGCCTAACTAAGCAGGAGGCAATGGAAGAATCTAATCGATGTTTATATTGTTATGACGCCCCGTGTATCCAAGCTTGTCCAACAGGGATTGATATCCCCTCTTTTATAAAAAAAATTGCGACTGAAAATTTAAAAGGATCGGCGACGACTATTATGTCAGCCAATCCAATCGGTGCGAGCTGTGCCAGAGTCTGTCCGACTGAAGAGCTTTGTGAGGGTGCTTGTGTTCTCAATCATTCAACAAAGCCTATTTTAATTGGTGATCTTCAGCGATACGCAACAGATTGGGCGATTGCTAATCAACAGCAATTATTTAAAGCAGGAGAAAAAAACGGCAGAACAGCCGCTATTGTCGGTGGTGGGCCAGCGGGATTATCTGCAGCACGGGAGCTGGCGAGACTCGGTTATACAGTAACCATCTTTGAAGCTGAATCTGAAGCAGGCGGGTTAAATACATACGGAATCGTTTCCTTTCGATTACCGCAGGCCATTTCGTATTGGGAAGTTGAACAGGTAAGAAACCTTGATGTTCAAATACGAACGAATACAAGAGTAGGAATTGATATAACAGTCGATGAATTACGTACTAGTTATGATGCAGTAGTTCTAGCGATTGGCATGTCAGAGGTACCTAAACTGGGTCTTGATGGGGAAGAGGCAGATGGAGTATTTGATGCAATTGAATTTGTTAAAAGTACAAAAACAACAGAACTAACACAAGATTTGGTGGGGAAAAAGGTTGTGGTCATCGGGGCAGGAAATACAGCAATAGATGCCGCCACTTGTTCGAAACGTCTTGGTGCGGAAAATGTAAAAATCGTATACAGAAGAACGCAAAAAGAAATGACTGCTTATGGTTTTGAATATGAATTTGCTAAGCAAGACGGAATTGAGTTCCAATGGCTGACCGCACCTTCAAAAATAGTAACAAATGAGGATAATCAGGTAATAGGTCTTGAATGTGTGAAGATGGAGCTTGGTCAGGTAAATGAAGACGGCCGCCGTCGACCTGTACCGATTTTAGGCTCTGAACATGTACTTGAGACAGATGCGATTGTCCGTGCAATCGGTCAGTCCCGTTATATAAATTTGATTGAAGAATTTGGACTTGCCCATCAGGATGGAGTAGTTTTATTGACGCCGGGATCCTACCAGACTTCGGTTGAAAATATTTATGCCTGTGGGGATGTGATTTTTGGAAAAGGACAAGGAGAAGCAATGGTGGTTTCAGCTGCACAGCAAGGGAAGCTTGCCGCCTATGAAATTCATCAAAACTTAGAGAGCGGGATAACCATCGGAGCTTAAATAGAGGGTTTCGTCGAAAAATAGAAGGAGGTAGTTTCATGGCAGATTTGAGGATAAATTTAGCAGGAATTACGTCACCTAACCCATTCTGGCTGGCTTCAGCACCGCCGACTAATTCAGGTTACCAAGTTCAGCGGGCATTTGAAGCTGGGTGGGGGGGAGCCGTTTGGAAAACCCTAGGGGATCCAATTTTAAATGTATCTTCACGCTTTGCCGCCGTCAATTTTAATGGGCAGCGAGTTGCTGGCTTTAATAATATTGAATTGATTACAGATAGACCGTTAGAAGTGAATTTGAAGGAAATATATGAAACAAAAAAAGATTTCCAAATCATGCGATCATTGCTTCACTCATGGTTGAACCAAAGCAGGAAAAGTGGCATGAAATTGTCAAACGTGTAGAGGACGTTGGTGTGGATGGGCTGGAATTGAATTTTGGTTGTCCGCACGGTATGGCAGAACGGGGAATGGGTTCAGCATCGGGTCAGGTTCCAGAGCTTGTCGAAAAGCAGACAATGTGGGCTAAAGAAGCAGCAAAGACTCCAGTAATAGTTAAGTTAACACCGAATATTACGGACATCACACGTACTGCCGAAGCAGCTGTTCGAGGTGGAGCGGATGCTGTAAGTATGATAAATACCATTAATAGTTTAGCAGGAGTGGATCTTGATTCATGGAATACCATTCCCCATGTAGCAGGCAAAGGAGCACACGGTGGGTACTGCGGTCCCGCAGTGAAGCCGATTGCTCTGAATATGGTCGCAGATTGTGCTCGAAATCAGTATGTAAATGTCCCCATATCTGGAATCGGCGGCATTTCCTCTTGGCAGGACACCGTTGAATTTATGTTGATGGGGTCTACTAGCGTTCAGGTTTGTACAGCTGCCATGCATCATGGGTTTCGAATTGTCGAGGATATGATTGATGGCTTAAATAATTATTTGGATAGCAAGAATTTAGCTTCAGTAATGGATCTCGTCGGCAAATCAGTTGCTCGTTATTCAGAATGGGGCAATCTTGATTTGAACTATAACATTAAAGCGAAAATCAATAATGATGTTTGTATAAATTGTAATAAGTGTCATATCGCTTGTGAGGATACGGCACATCAATGCATTGATATGCTGCAAGATCCAAATGGAAAAAGCTATTTACAAGTTCGTGAGGAAGATTGTGTCGGGTGTAATTTATGTTCCATTGTCTGTCCGGTCGAGGGTGCAATTGATATGATTGAAGTACCTTATGAATTGCCGCCAATGACATGGAATGAACGACAAGCTGCATTAGCACGATTTGCAAATCCAGAAATTGGTTTGGCGAAATAAAAGGAGGGGGAACATAAATGACGAAAATTATTAAAAATGGTTGTATTGTCACAGCAGCAGATACTTTTATGGCAGATGTGAAAATGGAGGATGGAATTATCACAGCAATTGGAAAGAATCTTGAGGATGACCATGCAGAAATCATTGATGCTAAGGGTGCTTACCTGTTCCCTGGCGGCATCGATCCGCATACACATCTGGATATGCCTTTTGGGGGAACGGTGACGAAAGATGATTTTGAAAGTGGAACAATTGGAGCTGCATACGGAGGAACGACAACCGTTATCGATTTTTGTTTAACGGATAAAGGGAAGCCTCTAAGCGAAGCTATTTCTACTTGGCATGCTAAATCAAAGGATAAAGCCGTGATTGACTACGGATTTCACTTAATGATTTCTGAGATTAATGATGAAGTGTTACAAGAGATTCCACGAGTAATCGAAGAAGAAGGAATTTCTTCTTTTAAAGTGTTTATGGCCTATAAGGATGTTTTCCAGGCTGATGACGGAACGCTTTATCAAACGCTCGAAACAGCCAAGAAACATGGCGGGTTAGTCATGGTGCATGCTGAAAATGGAGATGTAATTGATTATTTAACCAGAAAGGCACTTGAAGAAGGACATACGGATCCAATCTATCATGCCTTAACACGTCCACCTGAGATTGAAGGAGAGGCAACAGGCAGAGCTTGTCAATTGACAGCATTAACAAACTCACATTTATATGTGGTTCATGTATCGTGTCAAGATGCTGTAGATAAAATTACCGAAGCTCGTAATAAAGGGGTCGATGTTTGGGGAGAAACGTGTCCCCAATACTTAGTTCTTGATCAAAGTGATTTGGAAAAACCGAATTTTGAAGGAGCAAAATATGTCTGGTCGCCGCCGCTGCGTGAAAAGCATCACCAAGATGTTCTCTGGAATGCTTTGAAAACGGGACAACTTCAGACAATTGGTTCGGATCAATGTTCGTTTGATTTTAAAGGTCAGAAAGATTTAGGCAGGGATGACTTCACGAAAATCCCTAATGGCGGACCAATTATTGAGGACCGGATGACGATTCTTTTTTCAGAAGGTGTGAAAAAGGATCGGATTACGTTAAATCAATTTGTCGACCTCACTTCAACAAGAGCTGCTAAGCTCTTCGGTCTGTACCCGCAGAAAGGTTCAATTGCGGTCGGTTCAGATGCAGATATTGTTATTTATGATCCTAACGTAGAACGTGTGCTTTCGGCGGAAACCCACCACTTAACAGTAGATTACAGTGCATTTGAAGGAATGAAAGTGACAGGCGAGCCGGTTTCTGTATTATCTAGAGGTGAATTTGTCATTCGAGATAAGCAATTCGTGGGACGTGCGGGAAATGGGCAATATCTAAAAAGAGAAAAATATGGCTCCGAACGCAGGATTAAAACGGAGACACTGCCTGTGTAACGGGTCAGAGCAGCTGAATGGGAGGTGGAGTTAGATGTCTGATTACCAGTATTTTCTTTCCGAAAAAACACAAATTGATGAATTAATAGGAAAGGGCTTCGTCATTACCCATGTTACTGAAAACCTCAGTGGTGCTATAGTCGATTTTGTACTCCCAGATAAAGCGGAAAAACAACAACTTCATATCACCACAGCAGATGCAAGGAAATATTTTTCAAGGTATTTATTAGCCTGATTGTAATGAGCAAGTATGGGGATTCCTCATATTTGCTCTTTTTTTGGTATGAATTTACTAAATATTCAATAAACTATTTTTACCTGAAGTAACCTAGGGTATAATAGGGGTGAGGTTATAGGATTAGGAAGGGGAGGTTGATTCATGAATTCCTATCTATCAATTAGTGAAATTCTTCAGCGAAAACACTTTGAGGGCATAATTCTAGTTGCAGGAAAGGATGGCATACACCGCTCGGTTAAATGGGTTCATATTGTTGAAAATCCAGCAATTAAGAATCTTTTAAATGGCGGTGAGCTTATACTGTCGACCGGCATAGGCTGGGGGAATGATGAAAAACTATTTCTTTCCTTTGTTCAGGAATTAATAGAGTGTCATGCAGCAGGATTATGTATTGAGCTAGGAACCTATATTAAAGTGATACCTGAAACCATTCGTCTCTTTGCAGACAAACATAACTTTCCAATTATAATCTTTCAAAAGGAAGTCCCCTTTGTACAAATAACCCAAGATATCCACTCAATTATCATCAACCAACAATATAAGTTAATTTCTAATTTAGAAAGCTATTCCCAAAACTTAAATAAAAAGCTGCTTGAAATCAATAATTACGAGCAGATCTTACACATTCTCCATGATTATCTTAAAGTTCAGGTGTTTGCCATCGTTCGTGAACATGAAATTACCTTTGTTCCAGCGGGAAGAAAAGCAGAAAAAGAAGCACTTCTTAAAAAAATACGTACGATTGAAAATCATTCAAACGCACAGGTTTTGACTCAGCCTATCCAGATTCTGGGACAAAATTATGCTGAACTATACATATATTCTCCTGAGCGGGAATTGACTGAATTTGATACTGTTATTCTTGATAGGACGGCAACTGCACTTGCACAGCATTTCCTTCGAGAGTTATATGTGGAGGAAAAGAAAATCGCTGAAGAAAGTAAGTGGCTTCGTAATTGGCTTGATGGGGAGTACAGTGAAGAAGCTATTCAAACCCAACTTTCCTATTTAAACCCAAAATTAAAGCTGACTGGCGGCGTAGCTTTTATCTGCAAATTTCGTCATCAGGGTCATCAATCAGCAGCCATTAATGATAATACGTATTTAATGCTATTGTTTCGTACTGTGTTTGAACAAGCAGGTTTTCAATTATTTTCAATGGAATTGCATCAGCATTTGATTTTTATCTTAGGTGATAGACGTTCACCGGAAAACTGGAAGGAACGAGTGTCTGAGGGATTTCAACGGATAAACAAAGTAGATGGCACAGGAAAAAAACGGTTAGCGGGCCTCTCAGTAGGCGTCGGACAATATGTTTTCAAACTTGGAGACATGTTTAAAAGTTATAAAACAGCCAAAGAAACCATCATGCTGCAAGAAACGCTGACAGAAGAAAACAGCAGCATTTTTATCAAGACCTCCACATGTACCGCATTTTATCTTTAATTAATAAACATAGTAATCTTCAAGAAACCGTCTATGAATATCTTGAACCTGTCATCGATTATGATCTTCAGCACAACGGCGAGCTGATGGTAACCCTCAAAGAATATCTGGCATGTAATGGTTCAAAACAAGAGACATCCAAAAAACTATTTATTGTCAGACAAACTCTATACCACAGACTTGAAAAACTCGAAAAACTTCTCGGTGCTAATTTCATGCAGGCAGAACGCCGTCAGGCAATTGAATTTATGCTGCTAGCCTATGATTACCTAAACAGTACCCGCCAATCTAATCCAATCAGGCAAAATCTATAATTTTTTTGACAAAAAAATACGGACGCTGCTTACTTCCAATAAGTAGGCAGCGTCCGTATTTAGTTTAAGAGAATACTGGATTAAGATGCTTGTTAAGCACAAGAGCGGCAGAATCTATATCATATAAAGTCTCGCTGATTTTGTCAGAAATTTGATTGATTTGATAAGCGTTCATATCTTTAAAATAACAAACAGAAACGAACTGCTCTTGGTTATGCGAAAATGTATGGGTGATTTGGCAATCTTGGTAATACATTAACGTCTCCAGCATGTGTTTTATTTGTGTTAGTGTCATAGTTAGTCTCCTTTCTTGATACAAAGGGAAGGGACTAAAAAAAGTCTGAATAACCCATTTTTTTACATTATATTAATCATAACATAGTTGGGTAATTAATACCACCCATTGTACATAAATCGGATAAACAGCAGTTACAGCTCAGGGTACCTTTTCTTACACTATGTGTAAGAAAAATGGTGGTTAGCTTTACGTATTGTCTAATGAATATCCTACTTATGATCATTATACTTAAGAAATAGGATGAACGATTATTTTGACGGGAGGCAATGTTCATGATTGTGACTAATACAGTGAAGAAAGTGAAAAATTTTATTGGTGGAGCTTGGGTGGATTCGCAAGCAGACAAATTTGAGGATATTCCTAATCCAGCTACAGGTGAGATCTTAGCAAAAGTCCCGCTTTCGACAACTGAAGATGTTGAGCAGGCAGTAACATCAGCAAAGAAAGCTTTTCTAACTTGGAAAAAGGTTCCTGTACCACAAAGAGCGCGCGTATTATTTCGCTATCAGCAATTATTACACGATCATTGGGAAGAACTTGCACGTCTGATTACAACAGAAAATGGAAAAAACTACGATGAGGCATATGGAGAAGTGTTACGGGGGATTGAGTGTGTCGAATTTGCTTGTGGTGTACCAACATTAATGCAAGGCTCTCAACTGCCTGATATCGCGAGCGGTATTGAATCTGGAATGTACCGCTATCCTATTGGAGTAATTGGAGGCATTACACCCTTTAATTTTCCGATGATGGTACCTTGCTGGATGTTTCCGCTCGCCATCGCTTGCGGGAACACATTTGTACTCAAACCATCCGAACGAACTCCGCTTTTAGCCAACCGGCTGGCTGAATTGGTAAAGGAAGCTGGACTTCCGGATGGGGTCCTCAATATCGTACATGGTGCACATGATGTCGTAAATGGACTTCTTACCCACCCAGATGTAAAAGCTATTTCATTTGTTGGTTCACAGCCAGTTGCCGAATATATTTATAAAACAGCTGCGGCAAATGGGAAACGCGTTCAGGCTTTAGCGGGTGCAAAGAATCACAGCATTGTTTTACCTGATGCAGACCTCGACAATGCCGTTCGTAATATTACCAGTGCTGCATTTGGTTCAGCTGGTGAACGCTGTATGGCTGTATCGGTAGTAGTTGCCGTAGGTACTGTCGCGGATGAACTTGTGGTTAGATTAAAAAAGCTGCGGATGAGATCATAATAGGCAATGGTCTGGAAAAAGGTGTGTTCCTTGGACCTGTTATTCGTAAATCTAATAAAGAGCGGACACTTCAATATATCGGTATTGGCGAAGAACAAGGAGCTGAATTAGTTCGAGATGGACGGCAGGATAAAGTTTCTGAGCAAGGCTATTTTGTTGGACCAACCATTTTTGATCATGTAACGACAGATATGAAAATTTGGCAGGAAGAACTTTTCGCCCCAGTATTATCAATTGTACGTGTTGAAACGTTGACGGAAGCCATTGAATTAACCAACGAGTCGGAGTTTGCCAATGGTGCTTGTCTTTATACAGATAGTGCAAAAGCTGTAAGGACATTCCGAGATGAGATTGATGCAGGCATGCTGGGAATTAATCTAGGTGTCCCTGCCCCTATGGCCTTCTTTCCGTTTTCCGGTTATAAAAAATCCTTTTACGGAGATTTGCATGCCAACGGAAAAGATGGCGTAGAATTTTATACAAGGAAGAAAATGCTGACTGCACGGTATTGAGGTAAAAATAAGGGGGAATGGGAATGGCGAATACGGATCATACACCAACATTGCAAGAAACAGATGAAAAATATCTTTGGCATGCGATGAAAGGCTCAGCACCAGGGCAGGAACATACGGTAATGGTTAAAGGTGAAGGTGCATGGGTTATAGATGATAAAGGGAATCGTTATCTTGACGGTATGTCAGGATTGTGGTGCGTGAATGTAGGCTATGGACGTAAAGAATTGGCTGAAGCCGCCTATCAGCAGCTGATTGAGCTGCCCTATGCTCCCCTTGTACAGAGTCATGTTTCGGCAATCAAGCTTGCGGAGAAGCTTAATTCTTGGCTAAATAATGAATACGTATTCTACTTTTCTAACAGTGGGAGTGAAGCGAACGAAACCGCTTTTAAAATCGTTCGTCAATACCATCATCAAACCGGTGGTCATTCGCGGCATAAATTTATTTCCCGCTATCGGGGCTACCATGGCAATACGTTAGGTGCCCTTGCTGCAACAGGTCAAGCTCAGCGAAAATATAAATATGAACCGCTTGCACAAGGGTTTTTACATGTTGCCCCGCCAGACTCCTATCGTAATCATGATGAAGGCAATCCACTTCATGCAGCTGAAGAGATTGACCGGGTAATGACCTGGGAATTAAGTGAGACGATTGCCGGTGTTATTATGGAACCAATTATAACTGGCGGAGGAATTTTGATGCCGCCTGAAGGCTATATGAAACGTGTAAAAGAAATTTGTGAAAAACATGGGGCATTGCTAATCAGCGATGAAGTGATCTGCGGCTTCGGTCGAACGGGAAAACCTTTTGGGTTTATGCACTATGGGGTAAAACCGGATATTATTACAATGGCAAAGGGAATTACTAGTGCCTATTTGCCACTGGCCGTTACGGCAGTGAAAAAAGAGATTTTTGAAGCCTTTTCTGGAGAGGATACCTACGATCGTTTCCGTCATATCAACACGTTCGGTGGTAATCCAGCAGCGTGCGCCCTCGCCATCAAAAATCTTGAAATCTATGAAAATGAAAAGCTGATTGAACGTTCTGCCCAACTCGGGGAACGCATATTAAATGATTTCGCCGAGTTAAAGGATCATCCCTTCGTAGGGGATATCCGTGGTAAAGGTCTTCTAATCGGAATTGAGTTGGTCAAGAACAAAACGACCAAGGAACCATTAGAAGTCGATACATTGAATTCAATCATCAGTACATGTAAGCAAAAGGGACTTTTAATTGGTAAAAATGGTGACACGGTGGCTGGCTTCAATAACGTTCTTCAATTAGCACCACCGCTTTCCATCACCGATGAAGATTACGCATTCATCGTTAAAACAATTAAAGAAACATTAGCAGCATTGTGAGAAAAAAATGAAAAAGCAGCCATTGTGCTGCTTTTTTACTTTTTGCGGTTTCTTTTTCATTTCACAAAGTGTATTAAATGCTTGAATTTTTAAATACTACACACTTGTACCTTACCAAGCTATCTGTATTTACATAGTCTAATAGAAAGTTAGGTTCTAAAAACATACACTTTACTGTCTAAATTTCTTTTATCTATCAGTTTCAATGATTTATTCGTAACTGTGATAACAGGAGATGCTGTAGCACCAGAAATAATTGAATCATAATCAGGAGGATGATGAAAAATGAGTAAAATTAACAAAGCTAAGATAATTATAGAGTTTGTGGAGGGAATAGAATTCAATGAGCAAGCAACATATAAAGAAGCGTTACAGGAAATTTTAAATTTATTAGAAAATAAAAATGGCTACAAAATAAAATTAAAAATACAATCAGAAGATGGTTTCAAAGCAGATTTTGATAATAAAAATGAAGATAATGATGAAGCAGATAGGACAAAGAAATAGACAGGCCAAGTTTATTCAAAACATTTTCTGTTTTGAATACGGCTCAATCTATTAATTTGGATAGAAGAAGGAAAAACAGAGATACGAATGGTGGAAAACAGGAGATGAATGATATATCATATTTGTGCCTCATGTGACCTTCCCGTTCGAAAGTAAGAAAACTACAGATAGTAGATCCTGCTGGAAAGGAGAATTTATGAAAGTATTAATGATATGTACAGAAAAACTTCCTGTGCCTGCTGTGTTAGGCGGTGCCGTACAAACCTATATTACTGGGATTCTCCCTCACCTAAGCAAAAATCATAAAATTACTGTTTTAGGAATAAGCGACCCATCACTCCCCGACCAAGAAATTCTTGATAATGTTCGATATATCCGCGTACCTGGAAAGATATTAGAAACTTATCAACTAGGCGTAGTCAATTTTATAGAAACTGAGTCCTTTGACCTCATTCACATTTTTAATAGGCCGCGACTTGTGCTGCCTGTTAGAAAGGCTGCCCCACATTCTAAAATCACTCTTAGTATGCATAATGATATGTTTACCTTGAAAAAAATTAAAACCTGAAGAAGCCGGGGCAGTATTAGAAGAACTCTCTCACATTGTTACTGTTAGTAATTATGTTGGAAAGGTAATCAAAACCTTATACCCTCAGGCTGCTTCTAAGATTCAAACTGTTTATTCAGGAGTGGACACTGATCGGTTTTTACCCGGGGATCATCCAAAAATGAAAACGATACGTGACGAACTTCGCAGAGAACATGGACTCGAGAATAAAACGGTGATTTTGTTTGCAGGAAGATTATCGAAAAATAAAGGGGTCGATCGATTAATTAAGGCTCTGCCTGATCTTGCAAAAAAGTTCGATGATTTGGCTCTAGTCATTGTGGGAAGTAATTGGTTCAGCCAAGATAAAGTTACTGATTATATAGTGTATATAAGATCTTTAGCAGAAAAACTCACGATACCAGTCGTAAATACAGGATTTGTGTCTTCTAGTGAGATTCAAAATTGGTTTGCTGCTTCAGATGTATTTGTTTGTACTTCAGTATGGGAAGAACCGCTTGCACGAGTTCATTATGAAGCGATGTCCGCTGGACTTCCTATTGTAACTACGGAGAGAGGGGGAATCCGGAAGTCATTCAGGTAAATGTAAATGGAGTAATCGTGAAAAATCCGGAGAATCCTGACAATTTTACAGAACAGATCTCTAGTTTATTAACAAATAAAAGTCTTATGAAGAGTATGGGTGAAAGAGGAAGAGAATTGGCTATACTGCATTATAAATGGGAGAGAGTAGCCTCAGAGATTTTTGAAGTATGGGAAACAGTGGAACAGTCACTTCCTAAAACTTCTCGGGAGGAATCCTCTCAAGAAACGACAAATGAATATTTGTCAGTACCTTCCAATAAAACAGCGGATCATACTACTGAACTTTTAAAGGATGAACCGTCGCTATCTAAAACTTCCCGGGAGGAATCCTCTCAAGAAACGGCAGATGAACAATTGTCATTGCCTTCCAATAAAGCAGCAAATGATTCTACTATACTTTTAAAGGAGGAAATATCTGAAATGTCCAAACAAAAGAACAAAAATAAAGAACTATCTAGAGAAGAGTTGCCAGCAGCTACTACATTAGTAGAACCAGCTGTTAATCAGAAAGAAAATGCTGGTCTAACAAGAGACAGATCCCAAGAAACCCTAAATAAAAAATCAACTAAATATCCTATGAGATGGCAACTAGCTAAAAAAGGAACAACTAAAAAGGTAACTGGAAAGAGTAAAAGCAAAGAAGTGGCTGTAAATGCGAAAGAAAATGAGAGTGTAAAAACGGAAAGTAATTTTGTGCAAAAGTTAAGAGAGGTGCTTCAAAATGAACCTGCCATTCAAAATGTAAAAGATGGCGGATATAAAAACAGAATAAATAAAAGGCCGGCAAAATACCCTATCAGATGGCAGCTTGCTAATAGGAAAAATGGATAATATGGGTTTAATCATCGAATTATAGTAAATAAAATCCCCTTTCTGGGGATTTTATTTTGGTTAAATAGAGAGTGAATTCCAATTGTTAGGAAGATGAAGAATCGTTTTTCCGTGAAGTTCTTTATATGTGTATAATTTCCTTTAATCGTGCTCGACAAGCTCCGTAAGGGATTACAACAATAGATAGCTGATTATCTAGCCACAGTGTCTCACAACGGTCTTGAGTACCTCAATGATTAATGAGTAGTCTAAAAATAAAACCTTGGATAATTACCATTTTAATCGTACTTTTTAGGTCAAGAAAGTGTTCAGAGCTAATGTTAAGTATAGGGTGATTCGTTTAACGTACTAATGCATGTAAATGGTGGTGACATTTACAAATAGGTAAGCATTTCTTAATGAAAAAATACAAATATGATACAACTAGTTATTTACCGTTCCATAAGGAACAATAAATGCATTTTATATAATTATGGTATTCAAAAAAGTGAATAACACGAGTTAACACGTAAACGGAAATAAGGAGGTTTAAGATGGTTAAAAAAGCAATTATTCCTGCGGCCGGATATGGGACAAGAAACTTACCTATTACAAAGGTTGTTCCAAAAGAATTATTTCCGATTGGTAATAAGCCTGCTATTAATTATGTTGTAGAGGAAGCAATGGCAGCAGGAATTGAGGAGATATTAATTGTCGTCTCGCGTTCAAAAAACCTGATTGCTGATTATTTTGATCGGTCACTAGAACTTGAAGCATATCTTGAGAGAAAACAAAAAACTAAATTATTAGAAAAAATCAAGATTCCCAAAATTCAAATTCAGTATACTCGACAACCATATGCGAAAGGTTTAGGGGATGCAATCCTCTTAGGTAAGAATTTTGTTGGAAATGAACCATTTGCTGTATTGTTACCGGATGAAGTGATTTTTGAAAAAGAGACTGATGGATTAATTCAGTTAACAAAGCTTTATGATGAAAATAAAAGCAGTGTACTGGGTTTATATAAGGTTGAAAAACAGCTGTTATCAAGCTATGGTGTCGTTGAATGGGAGAATCTTAAGAAGGATATAGTTGAGATTACAAGTATTGTTGAAAAACCAGTAAACAATCCGCCATCAGATATGGCTGTTATAGGGAGATATGTATTCAATCCTAGCATATTTTCTTGTTTAGAAAAGACAAAACCAGGAGTGGGAGGAGAAATCCAATTAACAGACGCCATTAATGAAATGATAAAGTCTGAAAAAATTTATGGAGTTACTATTCATGGAAATAGATTTGATATTAGTAGATTTGAAGAGTATTTGGCTGCCAATCAATATATTCAGCCATTTATTGAGTAGCACCACAAAACTAAGGATAAGACCCCAAGGGTGAGCGAATGTTCACAGTCTCAATAACTATTTATTAAGTTTGGTAGTAAATTTGCCGTTTCATTATAAAAACGGAATCATAGAAATAAAACATGTGAATATCCTTGGCCGAGTAGTAATGGAAGGAGCTGTTTTCAATAAAAATTGCATTTATTTGTACTGAAATGTTTACTGTTCCGCCTATTGGAGGAGGAGCCATTCAAATATTAATAAATGGAGTCATTCCTCATATAAGCAATAGTCATAAGTTAACGGTTTTTTGTATTACTCATTCAAAATTGCCAGACCAAGAATTAATAAATGGGGTAGAGTACATTCGTGTTCCTCGTGAGAATTACGTGTTCAACGTCGGCAAAGAGTTAGCAAAAAAACGATCAAGTAAAGAGTATTTTGATCTTGTTCATGTATTCAATCGTCCAAGTGATTTACTGATTTATAAAACAGCTATGCCGGAGAGCCGATTCGTTTTGAGTCTTCATAATGAAATGTTTAAGGAAGAAAAAATTTCTACCCAAATGGGTACTTTAGTCGTTGAAGCCGTCGATAAAATTATGACAATTAGTGAATATATCGGAGATTCTGTGACTTCACGTTTTCCTTCAGCTACAGGTAAGGTGCAGGCAGTGTATTCTGGTATAGATTTAAACCGATATAAACCGCTATGGGATAAGGAAGTGGAGGCCGAAAGGAATACACTTAGACAAAAATATGGTGTGAATGAAAAAAAAGTGATTTTATTTGTTGGTCGTTTAAGCACAGTGAAAGGTCCAGATATTCTAATTGAAGCGATGAAGCAAGTAATTAACAAATATAAAGATTCAGTATTGGTCGTTGTGGGAAGCAAATGGTTCAGTGACGATCGGATTGACGATTTCGGATTACGTCTCATTCAGTTAGCCGAATCACTTGGAGAGAACAAGGTTATTTTTACAGGTTTTGTGCCACCAGTCGAAATCCCTAAACTATTCCTTATAGGGGATATCTTTGTTTGCAGCTCTCAATGGCAAGAACCCTTAGCTAGAGTACACTATGAAGCCATGGGTACAGGCTTGCCTATCATTACCACCAATCGTGGTGGTAATGCGGAGATTATAAAACATTTTACTAACGGTATTGTAATTGATGATTACACGAATCCTGAGGCATTTGCGGATTCGATTTCATTCCTATTATCGAATGAACGAAAGGCTGACAAATTAGCAAGAGCCGGTAGAGCGTTTGTTGAAACGAACTTTGGGTTTGATCATGTAGCAGCACGATTGGAAAATCTTTATCTAGAGTCTTTTGAAAAGAAATAAATCCTAAGGAGGAAACTAATGGACACTAGTTTTGCTGAAGTTGTAAACCGTGTAATCTCTCATTATCCTTTAAAGGTCGAAAAAGTATATTTACTGACCAACAAAGGTAAAAAAGCGGTTTGGTCTATTGAAACAAACATTGGTGAAGTAATCATTAAGAAGGTTCCCTTTGACGAGAATCATATTGAATTTATGATACATGCAATTAATTATTTGAGAGACAATGGTATCCACACACCTGGTGTAATCAAAAATAATTCAGGCAAAGGCTATGTAAAGCTGGATGATGAATACTTTGTTGTCTTTGAGGCAGTTTACGGAAGATCCCCAGAATATGAGCATGAAGATGAGTTACTGATGATCATGAGAGGAATGGCTGCATTCCATCAAGCATCAAAAGGGATAGAATCACCACCAAAGGTAAGGTTCCCTTCGTTTCTCTTACTAAAATGGAAAAAAACATGCGAAAAATGTACGGAAAGTTAATACGATATAAAGAACAACGGTCTGTAGCAAACGATAAAAATGAATTTGATCACCTATTTTTAAAGCATGTGGATACATTCATAAAGCAATGCGAAACAGCATTATCAATGCTTAATAACCCGGAATTTGACAAGTGGGTGGAAGAAACTATAAAAAACAAATCATTATGCCATCAAGATTATGCAGCAGCGAACCTCGTTATCGGGCGAGATGGTAATCTATATGTCTTTGATATGGATTCACTGACTGTCGATCTCCCTGTTCGTGATATAAGGAAGATATTAAACAAAGTAATGAAAAAACAAACGGACTTGGGATCAGCAGCTCATGATGAAAATGATGAAAGCATATCAGGAAATAAACCCTTTAGAAGAAAGAGCAATATCAAATCCTTGCGGCAGACATTTATTTCCCTCATTTATTTTATGGTCAAGTTACAAAATACTATGAGAAGAGAGATCAAAAGTGGGCGCTTGAAAAACACATTTCCAAATTCAATGATATGATAGCCACCGAATTAACTAAAGAAACCGTTCTTCAGAACTTCCTTAACCAGATTGATGAGGTGATACTGCCTGAATAATTCGATGAACAACTTAAATTTAGGCAAGCAGCTAATGGCCAACCATTTTCCTCATCTAATTGTATTTGAGATAGAGGTTATCCAAGATGGAGGAATAAAGACAATTTGGAAAGCAGAGACATCTGCAGGCACCGTTTGTTTAAAGAGAATGAGAAAATCGATTCCAATTGTTAGGTTTACAACAGAAGCCCAATCCTATCTTTTTTCTAAAGGAGCTCTCGTTGCCGGAATAATCCCTACGAAGGAAGATGAACTTTTTTTTGTCCATGAAGGGTACGGAATTGCTCTCTATCATTGGGTTGATGGCAGTGATTTAGACATGGTAGAAAATCCAGAACATCTTGATGAAGGTTTAATGGGTTTAGCTCAATTTCATAAGGACTCTGTAGGGTTTATACCATCTATTAATTATCAAACCTATAATCGTATGGGAGTATGGCCTGATCACTATGAAAAAATGCTTGATGAAATTAAACAATGGAAAGCTGAATCGGAAGAGCGGAACACTGCATTTCATCTGGCTTATTTAAAGATTGTGGATGAAATGAGCGCTATGGCTGATCAGGCCATTCAATTACTTGAAATTTCATGTTACTCTGAGTGGGTTCAGGAAATCGGAGAATTTGGTTATATGTGCCATCAGGATTATGGGAAAGGCAACGCACTTCTAACAGAAAAAGGTGTGTATGTCTTAGATTTGGATAATTTAGCCTATGATATCCCACTGCGTGATGTTCGAAAGTTAATCGGGAGACGTATGGAGGAGCTAGAGCATTGGGATTCAGCTGTAGTGGAATATCTGATCAGCTGTTACGAATCAATCTTTCCACTGACTCCAGAACAAAGGAAAATCATTTATATTGATTTATTATTTCCGCATAAATTTTACGGATATGTAAAAAAACCCTTTAAGAAAAAAGAAAGTGGCGAAGAAAAGAAACTCTTTAAATGCTATAAGTTTGAAATAGAAAAGATGGCTGTACTAAAACAAGTGTTAATAAATGAAAGGGGAAGTGAAGTTTAATTAAATTGGAATAATAATACATTATGTGGAATTATTAAAAGGAGTAGCGGAGCAATTGGCAGAGAACGACCTTCTAGTAAGGAGTAAAAAAATTGTTCTGCCAGATGAGGATATGGAATATAAAATCAGTCATAAATCTGAATTCGGATTAATAAGCTATCGATTTCAATTGAATGGCTTGATTGTACTCAATAAAATTATTAAACTTGATCGGCTTCTTACATCCTTCCCTCAAGATACTAGTAGAATCTAGGAAATTACTTTAATCAGTTTTTACTTAGGACTAGTCTTTAGTTAGATCTATGTGTAAGCCAATCCCAACCTATTATACAATATGTAACATAATAGGCAGGAGCTAAACTAGCAATTTACCTTTCATTATAAAATCCACGAATCGCCGCTATTTCACTCTGTGATAATTAATATGAAGTGAATCGAGAATCTTAATCTCCTTAATTTAGTATCCTCATATTCAAAGTATCGGTATGTCCGTATTCTATCTCTAACCTCGACCCTTAACCTTGATCTGTAGTATTTTTCCTGAAAATTGAGTGATAAAACAAAGCCCACCCTATTTAATTATAAAGTGTAAACCTGTGTGTTATTCAAAACGACTAAAGGTTCCAGCCTTGGAATCGGAGGGGAATCATTACACACACATAAAGGTAGAATGAATCTTTAAATCTTCTAGGCAATAGCATGGGTCATTAATTATTCTCCTTTAATATGATAAACAATCTTAGATCTTCGAGAGGAGAACGGAAATAGTGAATATTTGTGTGATTGGTGCAGGATACGTAGGTTTAACCACAGCAGCGGTCCTAGCTGATTTTGGACATACTGTTTGCTGTGCAGATGTCAACAATGAAAGAATAGACCAGTTAAAAAGAGGGGTAATCCCGATATACGAACCTGGATTGGTAGAATTAATCCAAAAGAATAAAAACCATCTCTCATTTAGTTCAGATACTTCAAAATGCATCAGGGAAGCTCAAGTCTTACTGATTGCTGTGGGAACACCTTCCTTAGTGGATGGCAGGACAGACTTAACCTACGTTTTTTCCGTTTTAGATAATATTGCTCAAGTGATAGATTCCTATAAAACGATTATTACTAAAAGTACAGTACCTCCGGGAACAAATGAAGAGATGAGCAGGCAACTAATCAAAAAAGGAGTTCCTCCACACTATTTCAACATTGTTTCAAATCCGGAATTCCTAAGAGAAGGAACGGCCATATCTGATATGCTTCAACCAGACAGAATCGTAGTAGGTTTACAAGCTGATGACGGACGATCCCTAGCCATAATGAAAGAGATCTATCAACAAACCGATGTACCATATGTTGTAACGAATTTACCCGGTGCTGAAATGATAAAATACACATCCAATGCTTTTCTAGCTACGAAGATTTCATTTATGAATGAGATTTCAAGGATATGTGACAGATACGAAGTGAATATCGAGGATGTTAGAAAAGGAATTGGCTTTGATCCCAGAATCAATCCCCTTTTTCTTTCTACAGGTCTCGGATACGGAGGATCCTGCTTTCCTAAGGATGTTCGCTCATTAGAAATAAGTGCGTTAGATAAGAATGTGACACCAGTACTATTACACGCTGTACAATCCGTAAATCAATCGCAAGTTGAACAATATGTTACGAAACTATCTAGTTTCATGGAGGACTTTGCAAACAAAAAGATTACTGTACTTGGTATTTCTTTTAAACCGGACACAGATGATATCAGGTATTCTCCTGCCCTTGCTTTAATTGAAAAGTTAAGCGAAATCGGCTGCATCGTCCATACCTATGATCCTAAAGCCACTCTTCCGAAATCTGTTAATGGTAATGTGATCCAGTTTGAAGACATGAAGTCTGCTTTGAATCAAGCTGATTGCGTCATTATTGCAACTGAATGGGATGAGTTCAAGCAATTGGATTGGCACATGGTCAAAAAGGTTATAAAAGGAGATATCATTATGGACGCTCGTAATTGCGTCGACCCAAATTTAGTGAAACAAGCAGGATTGCGGTACATCGGAGTTGCCAGGCCATGAGGATCCTTGTTACTGGCGCAGCTGGCTTTATTGGATCACATTTATGCGAAAAGCTTCTTACTAACAATCATCAAGTAGTAGGAGTAGATTCGTTTATCGGTCCGACTCCTCAACATCTAAAGCAAGAAAATATTCGCAACTTGGTAAGTAATCCAAAATTCACATTCCATAATGTAGATTTATTAACCGCGGATTTGGATGGATTACTAAAAGATATAGACACCATTTATCATTTAGCAGGAATACCTGGCGTCCGCGCAAGCTGGGGCAAAGACTTTGATCCATATGTGACAAATAATATTCATGTTACTCAACGCTTACTTGAAGCATCAAAGAATCACCCAATTCATAAATTTATCTTTGCTTCTACATCTTCCGTATATGGAGAAATGTCTGGAAAAATAAAAGAGGATGCTTCACTTTTCCCGCTTTCTCCGTATGGAATAACCAAATTAACTGGTGAACATTTATGTAACGTCTATCGAAATGTTCACGGAGTTCCAATTGTGAAACTAAGATTTTTTACGGTATACGGTCCAAGGCAGCGGCCGGATATGGCCTTTCATCGTTTTATTAAACAAATTCTAAAAGGTGATCCGTTAACAATCTTTGGCGATGGCACACAATCACGGGACTTCACCTATATTGATGATTGTATTGACGGAATAGAGGCTCTTTTAGACAAAGATCATGTCATTGG
>NZ_AJTN02000013.1 GCF_000305495.1 Peribacillus psychrosaccharolyticus ATCC 23296
GAGATAATAGCAAAGGTCCGTCTTGATTGAACCTCTTCTTGTAAATTTGTCATGTGTGAATTCCTTTCTTTTCATTAATATAATCACTTTCTATGCTATAAGCCATCCGGCATTTTTACATGGGTAACAACCTTCCCCTGATTATCTTTATCCAGCTATTTTAAAAAGCTGTTTGCAATATATGTACGCTCATTAATCCATACGTTTAAAAATATATCATATTCACTTCTTTTTTGGCTACAATACACGTAAAAAAGTCAGTTTCCAATTATTCAACTATATAAGGAACAAAAATAAAAGGCGCCCCATCGGCGCCTCTGCTTTTACCATATTCAACTGTTAACTCGTTTAGAACGCTTACGATTATTCCAGTATTTTTTTACTTGTTTTATAACTATAGGAGCAATTAATACAGCTGCTCTCTTGATCAATTTCTTTTTCACACAGCAACATCCCCTCTATTAACTATATAGTATAACTTTACCCTTTTTGAACGAATTAAAACGGCATTCTCCTTTCATCCTCATTAGCTTATGCAAAAAGTTCGACTCGTCCCTCTCTTTTTGTTTAACAGTCAAGCAACAGGGATATAGTAATAGAGAAGTAAATATGACTAGATTGAAAGGGAGATGGGATATATGAAACCACTTTATACTGCAGTTGTGACTGCATCAGGCGGAAGAGATGGACATGTTAAATCTGAAGACGGCATTATTGACTTTGATGTTACCACTCCAAAAGAGCTTGGCGGCGATGGAGGACAGGCAACCAATCCCGAACAATTATTTGCCAGCGGCTACGCAGCATGTTTTGATGGGGCCTTAAATCTTATGTTAAGCAAAGCGAAGAAAAAAGCAGATACGACTGTGACTGCAAATGTAAGCATTGGGAAAGACGAAGCGGAGGGCGATGGGTTAAAACTTGCTGTAAGGCTTGACGTTTCTATTCCGGACATGGACCGTGAAGAAGCACAGCAATTCATCGAGAAAGCACATGCATTCTGCCCGTATTCAAAAGCTACAAGAAACAACGTAGACGTTACATTAAATCTAGTTTAAAAAATTGAGAGGCTGTCCAGTATAGGACAGCCTCTTTTGGCATTTCATTATGGAAAGAATTTCACCATTTATATTTTATCTAAAAATCCTTCCTTCAATCGATTAGGAAGTTCAATAATGGTCTCATTTAATACATCAAGCTTAGCCTCCACTCGATGGAGCAGATAGAGGGTGACGATAATAGGGAATCCAACATCACTTATAAACGGAAGAAGATCCTCCATGAATGATCACCACACATTTCTATTTAAGTCGAACAGCCTAAACGAGGGTAAATCGATTAGGCTGTTCGTTTTTTTATTTCACTTCATATCCTTTAACGTTCCGCTCAACAAGGTTTGCTGATTTTTTACTAAGATAATCCCCAGATGAAGTCAGGAAGATATTTGCCTGAAGGATTTGATCCATAGCTTCATTTACTTTGGTAACATCAACCGGCTCGATAGGTGAATCAATGGAAATTGTGGATGTTTTCCCAAGCTGTGTCGTAAATTGAAGTTCAAGTGATTTTGCCAACTCGTTCACCTCCTCTCCTTAATCAGTGTCATTAACCCGTAATCAATGCTGTATCTTGTCTGGTTACTTCTGTTACTGGAAACACTTGAAGACTTGCAATCGCCGTTGCTGCTTGGAAAATTTGTTCTGGAGTAGCCTGTGTTTTTACGTTGGAGTATGATTTGCGTTTTATGATGGCCTCTCCTTTTTCATTTAATCCCGCATCATATCCAATGCGGATTAAGCTTGAATGTAAGATTTCATTTGCCATGTCTTTCACCTCCTTTCACCCTATATATACCAAATTCCAGGTTGAAAGTAGCATCGGTTCAAAATTTATTTTTTACACGTATGGGTTTGTTATATTGGAGGCAATACACAACACTTCATTCACATTATTTTTAAGTTGAAGAATAAACAGGTATTATTAAAATGAATAACAGATAAAAGTGAGGAGTATATTATGAAAATAGCACTTATATTAGTTGTTTTTATCCTAGCCGTACTTATTATCTTCTGGATACAAAATCGAAAAACAGTCCCTTTCTCGAATATAGATTCCATGCGAAAACCCATTAAAATTGGACACCGTGGTGCTTCTGGCTATTGCCCTGAAAATACTATGGCCTCTTACCAAAAAGCAATCGATTTAGGTGTTGATTTTATCGAAATAGATATCCACATGTCGAAAGATGGAAAGCTGATTGTTCATCATGATCCACAATTAGAGCGGACAACCAATGGCAAGGGATTATTAAAGGATTATACATCTGAACAATTGATGAAAATGGATGCTGGCAGCTGGTTTAATCCGGATTTTTGTCACGAACGAATCCCTCTGCTTACCGAAGTGCTTGATAGGTTTCTACCACAGGCCGGGATATTAATTGAAATTAAACATCCGGAATTGAATCCCGGAATTGAACAGGCCCTTACTACTGTCTTAAACAGCTACCAATCAGATCACCAGCGTATTATGATTCATTCATTTGATGTAGCCTCTATCAAGAAATGCCATGAACTAATGCCCTCAATTCCTGTCGGGATATTAGTTAAAAACAGTCCCTTAGGGATTTCCGATAAATTTCTCCGTGAAGTATCAGAATTTGCTGCATTCGTAAATCCAAAACATACGATGATGAGTGCAAAACTAAAACAAAAGATACATAGGCATGGCATGCGCGCCTTTACCTGGACTGTCAATGACAAAAAAAAGTTAAAAGCCTTTGAAGCAATTAAGCTTGATGGAATTATTACAGATTTCCCAGACTATCTTTAATTTAATGGTCATTTACAGACCAAAAAGACTTATCCTAGTGATAAGTCTTTTTTGGCTGAGCTAAGTTTTTAGGAAATTTTGATACCTATTCGTGTCGGTATTCATTTCCAATTAGTAGCATTGAAAAGATCGAATATTACTCGTATCAATTCCGTAATATACCCAGCGGCGCTGTCCAGCACGCCAGCGAAAACCAGCTACAGATCTTCTGCCAATGAAGACTGGGAAAAACCAGAAGCCTCTGCCGTTATTAAGCCAGACATACGTATTCCTGAATAAACATCCCTGCAATGCACCAGCATCCACAGCAAAAGAAGACACACCAGGAAAATCAGGAACAAACTGCGGGGGCGGTGCCGAAGGAGGCCCCCCGCCTGGTGAGCCCCCAGGTCCTAGCCCGCCTGGCGGTGGTGGTGGGAAAGCAGATCCTGGCCCGCCAGGCGGCGGTTGATTTGGCGGTGGTGGAAACGCAGGTCCTGGCCCGCCGAAATTCCCGCCGCCTGGTTTTCCTTGGTACCCAGGTCCGCCTTGCCCTGGCCCAGCACCTGGTCCACCCGGCATACTTTTTTGTCGTGAATAATCGGTTTCATAATTAGTTCCGTCGGGATCTGCCATTTGATTCATGCTTTGAAAATTCATATCTTGTTTATAGGGATTGGACATGTTAGAATCACCTCATATTATAAGCCTACACTATCCATATGCTTTCAACTGGTCCTGTGTGAATGCCCAAATGCCTGCTGATATAAAAAGAAGTCCAGTGAAGCAGCCTCTATGTTTATGAAACGTTTTCGCTTCCCTAGTTCATAAGGAATTAGAAGCTTTATTTCTTTTTATGGTTGAATACCTTTGATTATGGAAAAAATAAGGATAAATGAACATCAGGAATTATTCTATTAACTAATTTTTGTGTGATTGCAAGTAAAATATTTTATGGAAAATGAGAACATTATATTTACCTTTTTTCTACATTTGATATAGTGTATATGTACATTTATAAAAAATGGGGTTTCTACTTATGGAATTATTACTAGAACTCGATTTACTCACGCTACGTAATGCACTCTGGGCAGGGTATTTGTTAGCCTTGGTACTTCCAGTCGCTGTCTATTTCTTTCACACCAGCAGTGGTGTAGCGTTTAACAAACGAGATGCAGCCTTCTTAGAACATAAAAGAAAGCTTGCCATTAAGGTTACAGGGGAAACGTATCACTTTGGCGTGAAACGTTTTTACACATATATTTGCAGAAAAGAAAGTCCAGATGACTCAGATGGTCCATCGAATCCTCAGATTGATACAAACGTATCTAATAATCTGAGGAGGAATAACATTGAAAAACAAATTTTTATTATTTTTACTTATTGGTTTACCCTTCGTATTAACCGGATGTCAAGCATCTAACGGAAAGAATGATGGTTTCTTTCATACATTCTTAGTTCATCCGATGACAGTCATGCTCGATTTTAACGCTGACCTATTCAGTGGTAATTATGGTTTAAGTATCATCATGATGACCTTAATTATTCGTCTTGTCCTGCTTCCATTAACTATGAAGCAATATAAGACACAGACATTGATGAAGGGGAAAATGGACGGGCTAAAACCAGAATTAACAGCTATCCAAGAAAAAATCAAAAAAACCAAAGATAAAGCTAAACAACAAGAGCTTCAAATGGAAATGATGTCACTATATAAGAAGCATAACGTTAACCCTTTGAATATGGGCTGCCTGCCCTTATTAATTCAGATGCCGATTTTAATGGGCTTCTATTATGCAATCAAAGGCTCTCACGAAATTGCAACACATAGCTTTCTTTGGTTTAACCTTGGTCAGGCAGATCATATTATGGCCATCATTGCCGGTGTAATCTATTATTTCCAATCTGTTGTATCTATGCGTCAGATGCCAGCTGAGCAGCAAGCAACTATGAAAATGATGAGTTATATTTCACCCGCGATGATTTTATTCATTTCATTTTCTGCACCTGCAGCACTTCCGCTATACTGGTCAATTGGAGGGTTGTTTATGATTATTCAAACAACCTTATTACAGAAAATATACAAACGAGATACACCAGCTGTACTCGTTAAAGGTACACTTGATAAAAACTAATCATAAAGAACAGATTAGTTAGAGAAGATCTTCTATTAACCATATATTATTGAAAAAAACGCTTGGATTTCTCCAAGCGTTTTTTTCATATCAATGTGCGATTTAGTCTTAGAAATAAATTATTGTACTCGCGGGAAGCCAAACCCTGAGGCATAGTCATCTCCAACAGCTGCACCTATTCCCCCTTTAATATCATATGTTTTTGCTTTTGTTTGTAATTGTGTTCGAATTTCTGTATTAGACAAGCTTCCATTACTACTCCAAATTTTTGCTGCTAGTCCAGCTACATGAGGGGTAGCCATTGAAGTACCAGAAATAGTATTATAACCACCGTTATACCAAGTTGACTCAATCGCTGATCCTGGAGCTGATACTTCAACATCTTTTTCTTGGATGAAGTAATCACCATCAGTATTTGGATTACCACGAGAGGAATAATTAGCGATGCGGTATGTGCCATTTTCTTGGACATTTTCAAGGGCTGCTACTGACACAGTATTAGTAAGAGCACCTGGATAACCGATCGTATTAGCAGATGATCCACTGTTCCCTGCAGCAGCTATAATAAGTACACCTTTGTTGTTAGCGTACGTAACGGCAGATGTGATAAGGGAATCTTTACTGCTAGCCCCCAACGACATGGAGAGAATGACTTTAGAATTAGTGCTGGTACTTTGGTCTGCTGCATGGCGAATAGCGGCAGCAATATCGTCAGAATACCCAGATCCATCATCGCCCAAAACTTTATATGCCCATAGTTTTGATTGTGGAGCTACACCATAAATACCCTGTCCATTTGTCCCGCCGTTTGCAAGTACAGTACCTGATACATGAGTTCCGTGACCGTTTTTATCTGCACATGAATTATTTATATATGTAGATGAAGCTGTGAAATCTTTACATTGTTCAACATTAGCCGCTAGATTTGGATGTGTTTTGGCTGTACCAGTATCCAATACAGCTACTTTGATTCCACTTCCACCTGAAGTACTAGTGATTGATGGATCATTATAAATGGCTTTAATTCCCCAAGGGATTTTAGCCGACGGAACGGCTGCTGCATTCGCTTTAGGTGACTTCGCTTGGGCAATAGTAAACTTGGTAACTTTTTCGACAGTCAGATCTTGGCTTTTCGTTAATTCTTTGTATTCTTCACTGCTAACAGTACTTGAAAAACCGTCACTGCCAAAATTTTGTTTCTGTTGATACTTGTTCTTTGCTTTAGTCAGGGTTGATGACGATCCATTTATTAAGACCCGAATTTCATCCTTCCCATCTTGCTCATTGCTTGACACCTTTGCTTCGCCGCTTCCAGTAAATAAGGAAAAACTCATTGCCGCTGCTAATAACCCGCTACCTAACTTTCTGCCATTTTTCATGATCGTTTCTCCTCCTAATTTATCTGTCTATATGTATCAACACTTGATGTGATTCTAATTTTATGTAAAGTGACAGAATATAACAATAAGTAACAATATTCATTTATTTTTGCGTTTATTTGTTATAAGAAAAGGAAAAAAGGCAGGTTTAACATTCCCAAAAGGTCGAATTATAGGAGGAACGATATGCATTTATAAGATTAATTCGAAACTAACATTTCTTACTAGGTCTAATGATGGTACTGATCCTACTGATTGTGAAAAGCACCCGAGAATTTAGAAAGGCATATTTAAGTTGATTGAACATTTGCAGCTTAAAAAGAAAAATGGTGTCGGGTGATGAAGAATTCTTCACAATTAATAGATTAATAAATCCTACATACTAGTTATGTACACTTTTGCATCCCAAACAACAAAAAAGAACGTGCAATAAAGTTATGAAAAACTTAATTGCATGTTCTTTTTAATTTCTGCCTTAGTTCTCCAGTTCGAGAGTGTCAAACCTTTTCTAGCTGATCTACCAAGATTAGGCTTTTACAGCTTCTCCGCTGAATACTTTCAGGTCCATTGGTGCAGCCATGAACGTTTTTGCTTTTTGAGTAAATGCAGTGAAATGTTCACTTGTATTATGGAGTGTAGTAGCTTCCACATCTTTCCATACTTCAACCATTGTATAATGGTGCTCTTGTTCAGTAGATTTCATTAGATCGTAGCTAATGTTTCCTTCTTCTGCTCTCGTTGCTGAAAGCAGAATTTTTCCTTCTTCCAAAAATGCTTGCTCTTGATCAGGTTTTACTTGAAGGTGTGCGTGAATAATAATCATAGTAACCCATCCTTTTTAATTTAATATATTGATTAATTTAGGCTTGATAAGATCCAGTTCAATTGGTTAGGCAAACATATCAGTATTCCCTAATATTATGTTGCATGCGATTAAGCATGTCAGATAGGGATTCCAGTTCTTCTGGTTTAAAATCAAGAAGCATTTGGTTCACGAAATTAATTTTTTCTTTTTTGTATCCGACAATCTGTTTACGTCCTTCCTCTGTAAGACAAACAAAAATTACCCGATTATCAGAAGGATTTCTTCGTCTTGTCACCATGCCGTTTGCCTCAAGTTGTTTGAGATGACGCGTAATGGCAGCACTGTCTATATTCACAGCTTTTTGCAGGTTGGACTGATTTATTTCCTCTGTTTCATAAAGCAGGTGTAACAATTCATAGCGTGTTGAGGTAATGCCTGTACATCGTTCAAATTTAGGACTAATTTGATTATTAAGCCCTTTAAGCAGCTGAAGAATTTGTTCCTGATTTGAAAATGAACATTGCATCAACTGACCTCCTAATTACTTTATGGAGTCAACATATTAGATTGTCTACAATTTTATTGATTAATCAATTATTGACCTATCAATAAATATAGTGCAAAATCCCCAACCATGCAACATGAATAATAGTATACCCACATTTTATTTATATATGGACTATACAGATTGACGATGAAACTGAATACAAATTACTTATATCTTACTTCCATGTTGTGGTTGTTTCTACAGGTAAACGATATGATTGGAAACCTTCATCTAGAGCTTTTCCAATCGTAATTAACATAACCGGAAGGTAGCGTTCTTTATCCATATCCAATGCTTCAGCAATTTGATCTTTCTCATAACCGCCGATTGGATTCGTATCATAACCGTAAGCACGGGCAACTAGCATGAGTTGCATTGAAACAAGACCAGCATCCAGCATAATGGTATCTTTCATGTCTTCATCAGTCATTCTTTCATATACCGGTTTAAAAGCACCCAATTGATAGTCCTTTACTTCCTGAGGCATATATCCAAGTTCTACGGCTTTACTATAGATTTCTTCGGCATAATCAAAATTTTTCATATCAGCAAAAACAGCGATTACTGCAGAAGAGCTACTAACTTTTTCCTTGTTAAATTTAGAAAGAGGAACTACTTTTCCCTTTCCTTCTTCGCTGTCAATGATGACAAAACGCCATGGCTGCATGTTAATAGAAGATGGAGCTTTTGAAGCTTGAGCTATAATTCCGCTCATTTCTTCACGGCTTATTTTAACCGTAGGATCATATACCTTAATGGAACGACGACCGTATACTATTTCATTGAAATCATTTGTTTTTTGATAATTATTCATGTTGTGTTCCCCCTTTGTGTGTAGAATAAAATTTATTATTGACGCATCAATAATTGATAGGTCAATAATTGATGTGTCAATAATATAATATACATTCAAAAAAAATGCAACACCCAAGCTCAATTTACTGGAAAATAAGTTTTTTGTACCTGAAGAAGCAGACTGCCTTCGCATAATAAAGGTCTAGAGCTTCTTCGGATTATTAAGGAGTATTCTTTACAGGTATCAAGTCCTACATTTATTATCGCATCAATCAAAAATTGGCTGGTATGAGCCCGGTTCAATACCGTCATCACACCAACCAATTGGCTACGTTAATATTATTTTCGTCACCTTATTGTCTTCATCTATAGAAAAAGCTTTTTACTTGGTGCTGCTTGTGGGATTCCTTGCAGCTCTTTCGGAACCTCTACCATTTTATAAACCGATTTTGCTCTGTTGGATTCACTCGATTGTTGTCGGTTAAACCGCATCATTTTTTCACGTAATTGTTCAAGGGATACCCCCTGACGATGTGCAGCTGCAAGTGCTTGCAATACATATTCTACCGTCTGTTCATCTGCTTCGTTAGTAATCGATTGTAAAGGTAAAAACCGGCGATGTGTGCGTTCTTTTGTATAGATAATCCAAGAATCATTATCTACAAACCAAGCAGCTCTCCCTGAACTAATAGCTCGATCAATGAACGGGTTCTCTTCATTACTTGAAATGACTATTGTCTCTGCTTTCGCCGCTCGAGACAATTCCTCTATATGAACATCTTGAGCATTCAAAATACATGCCCCTGTTTCAATCACCACCTCGGTGATTAAGTATTTCATTCTTTCATTAGTAGAATACCTGCTAATAATTCCAATATCACAATTACTAAAAGGAAGCCCCTCACCAAGAATATTGTCCGCATTCAATTCAATGACGGCTAAATCCACAAATGGATTCGATAATATAGAACCAAGGTCTCGATCAGATTTAGGTTTACTTTTAAATGAATGTTCTTTGAACATTAATCCAACTCTAATGTCATCTTTATCAAGGAAGTATCTTAACAGCCTGGTAGTATGGTTATCGCCATTTCCTCCAATCATCGCAATAACCGGAATCACTGCATCTTGTCTGTTTGGAAATAAATAATCGACAATCGCTCTCCCAACATCTCTTGGTTTCCCTTCAGAAGGATATTGATGCATGCGAATGTTTGGATTTGCATGTACGTCACAAATGACTATTTCATCAAGTGGGTTGGAGACATCCTTACAGATAATATCTACTCCAGCAATATCAAGACCAATAGTCTTTGCAGCTGTAATACCAAGATTCCTTATGGATGGATGTACTTGGTCAGTTACATCGATTGCCTGACCTCCCGTTTCAATATGAATATCTCCCATTACCTGTATAACCTGACCTTTAGTTGGGACAGATTGGAGGGAGAGTTCACTCTTTTCTAGGAAACAGGTCATACTCTGGTCAAGAGGTATCTTTGACATTGGCGTATATGGTCCTTCTCCTCTTAATGGATTTGTATTTTCTATTTCTATTAATTGCTGGATTGTAGACTTCCCATTACCAATAATGAATGGGGCAACACGATGACTTGCAGCCGCCATCTTACCATCAATAATAAGCAAACGAAAATCATTCCCGGTATAATGGCGCTCTAATAGATAGGTTTTGATTTGGGGATCCTGGCAGTTAACTACATTAAATAGCTCTTGCCGATCCTTTATATTGGTGATTGTTTTACCTAACCGTCTATCAAGCGGCTTGATAACTAGTGGAAACCCTAAATAATCAGCACCACTGAATATCTCTTCAATCGTGTTAACGATTATTCCATCGGGAACAGGCAGTTGAGCCAATCCTAATAAATCCTTTGTCGATTGCCTGTTTGAGGCGTTCTCCACTGAAATATTGGTTGTTTCACTTGTAATAGTCCCATCAACATATTTCTGCTTCGCACCTGTCCCTAATCGAAGCCTTTTGGGGTTCATTCGTTCAACCGGAATCAACGCTTGTTCCGCCGCATTGTATATGACTTCCGTACTCGGATTAAGTTTATATGTACGATATAACCTTGCTGTATTTTCAATATACTCTTTAAGCTGAACAGGGTTCTGATTATTTATTAACCCATTAACCAAATCCAATGCAGCGTTAAACGCATATATTCCTGAATGCGATTCTTTATATTCGTAAATCACATCGTATATACCTGTTGTGTTAGTCATTAATATCTTACTGCTGCTAACATCGATTCCTGCTGCTTGCTGAATAATGATTGTCAGGTGTTCAAGAATAGAGCCCATTAAAATCCCATGCTTCAATCGTTCGCTAAACTTTTCTTGATATGACCGACAAGTAGCCAGTTCTACATCAGACAGGCAGGCAAGCAGGCTCTCAGTAAATCCTGGGAGTAAATCAGATGATCGGTATTCCAGATCTTCTATATCAAGTTCAATACAGATTGAGGGCTTAAGTGAATATAAGCTAGGACCCTTATAATAGTTGACTCGGTTAATCTTCATCACTTTATCTCCTTCATAAATTAATTTTAAAACAACTTGATTTGCTTAACGCCGCACTAATCCGATTATATTCTGATATTAAGATGCATATTCGGAGCAATAGTATATCTATTTTACCACTTCCTTCCTTTCATAAAACTCATTAGACAATACCTCTTAATAACTTACAATTTCCCTTAAAAACGATTGAGTAGGGTAACGAATATTAGACAAATTTCTAAGTCGGCACATTTAATGGTTTAGGTTCAGAGGGAATGAGGAAAAGTAACAGTATTACAAAACAAGGGAGTGACTGTTATGGAACAATCTCAAGTAAAAGAAAAAATACTTAAGGTATTAAAAGAAGACTTTGTTGGCGTCCTTTCTACAGTCGAGAATGATAAACCATACTCACGCTATATGACTTTCTTCAATGATGACTTTACATTGTATACTGCCACAAATGCTGATACGGAAAAAGTAGATGAAATTGAAAAAAACCGAAATGTTCATATTTTATTAGGCTATAACGGCGAAGGATTTGGCGATTCATATGTAGAAATCAGCGGAATATCTGAGGTAAGTGAGTCTCCTGAATTAAAGAAAAAGGTTTGGAATGACCATTTAAAGGCTTGGTTTGATGGTCCCGAAGATCCGAACTACGTCGTTTTACAGATTAATCCTTCTTCAATAAGACTAATGAACAATAACGGTGAACCACCTGAGGAACTTACCCTATAATTTGTTATTAATGAAAAAGACCTGTCCAATTTTATTTTGGACAGGCCTTTTTATTACACTAATTCTGATTGTAGATAATAATACAGCAAATCTGCAGTATGGCGAAGTGACGAAATATGAGTTCGTTCCAAAGCATGAGACGCATCAATGCCTGCACCAATTAAGCCATGGACAATATCATAACCCGCACGAATGGCAGCAGAAGCATCTGATCCATAATAAGGATAAATATCAACTTGGTAATCCACATTATTATCACTAGCCAGCTGCACTAGATGCTGACGTAAACGGTAATTATAAGGCCCAGATGAATCTTTTGCACAAATGGATACACTGTATTCATCTGTTGCTTGCCCTTCTCCTATTGCCCCCATATCAACAGCTAAATATTCAACCGTTTCAACGGGTATATTCGAATTTCCTCCATAGCCTATTTCTTCGTTATTTGATATCAAGAAATGAGTTGTATACGGTAATACAAGTCCCTTTTCTTTAATTAGTCCTATTAAATGCAAAAGAATCCCGACGCTTGCTTTATCATCCAGATGTCTTGATTTAAGAAAGCCGCTTTCCGTTTCCTCTACTCTAGGATCAAATGAAATAAAGTCACCAATAGATATACCCAAATCTTCGGTATCTTTCTTTTCTCTCACCGGTTCATCCAGGCGTACCTCCATGGTGGAGTCATCCCTTTTTGCTTCACCAGCATTTTTATAAACATGTACTGATGTTTGATTAACTAGAATGGTACCTGTAAATACTTTTCCTTCAGCAGTATGAATCTTACAATATTCTCCTTCTACCGCATTCCATCGGAATCCGCCAATCATGGTTAACTTCAACCTTCCATCCGATTTAATTTCCTTGACCATCGCACCAAGCGTATCTACATGTGCGGTTAATAACCTGTGTTTATCCTGATTTTCCCCCTGAAGGGTAGCTAATAAAGCGCCTTTATTTGTAATTTGGTATGGCACGTTCTTACTTTCCAAACTTTTTGCGACAAAAGCGATTACGTCTTCTGTATAACCTGATGGACTTGGAATAGAAACCAATTCTTTTATGTAGGTAACAATTTCTTGTTCATTAATTACTGACACATCGTCATCTCCCTCTTCATATGTACCAATTTATTATACAGCTTACAAGGATGGATGAAAATGGGATGAATGATTACATTCAGTTTTTAATCTGAATTCTCAAAAAAAAGCCTCGAAAGGCTCTATAATCTCCGCTTGTTAATTTCGGTTGATGAATTCCTTCATCATTTCTAGAAAAGCCACTCGTTTTTCTGTGGGATAAGCGACAACATCAAGTAAAATCTCTTGTTCCGCAGCTGTTAGAGTTCTTCCAAGTCCTTCTGTAAACATCATTTCAAGCTCACGTTGTGTTTCTTGCGATCTTTCCATCTTAATCATCACCTTCCATTTTATTCTATATAGGTATATAACCGTAATATAAAATCTTGAAACGTTCTAACTCTTTAGACAGAAAAGCACAGGAACCCAAAAGGATTCCTGTGCTGGAAATACTTATTTTACTGGCTCTGCTTCTGTCACGCCAATTTCGCTCCAATCAAAGAACTTCAAATCAAAGCCTGTAACGCGTTTGTTGGCAGCTTCAAATTCATAACGGAACAATGTCGGAATGACAGGTACTTCTTCATGAACAAGCTCTTGCCATTGGTTATAGATATCTTTACGGTAATCTTCATCAAAGGCTTTCGCAGAAATACCTTGTTTCAATAACTCGTCATTTTTATCATTTACCCAACGAGTGTAGTTATAGCTTGCACCTTTTGCCCAAATACCTGATGGATCAGGATCAGAACCAGTACCCCATGCTGCTTGATAAATATCAACTTTTTCGCTGTCTGTTTGCAGCATTTCATAGAATGAATTAAACTCTGCCAATTTACCATCTACTAATTGAACATCTAAGCCAACATCTTTCCATTGCTGAATATATAACTGAGAAAGAGGTTCTGCTATATCTGTTCCGGTCATAGAGGCAAAGTTAATTGTAAATTTCTCTCCATTAGGATCTTCACGAAGACCATCGCCGTCTTTATCAACATATTTAGCTTCATCAAGTAATGATTTGGCTTTTTCTGGATCAAACTTGTAGCCTTCCATCTCAGTGTTATGATATTTAGGGAATGCTGTTGGAATAACGCTTGTCGCAGCAAAACGTAATCCTTTATAGAACTTCTCTGCTACAATGTTATTATCGATGGCATATGCCATTGCTTGACGAAGCTGTTTGTTTTGCATTTTTGGACGATCCATCACGCTTACTTCTTTTTCTGCGTCATAGCGGCCCAATTTAAAGCCGATATATGTGTAGGCAAGTTCAAGGTTACCTAAAATTTCTATATTACCTAACGCTTTAGCAGAGTCCATTTGATCAGCATTGACTGTAGCAAGATCTAAATCACCGTTTTGCAATGATTTAACGGCAATTGAGTTATTAACAACCTTTAATGTCACTCCTGCTGCTTTAGGTTTGCCTTTCCAATAATCATCAAAGCGCTCATATTCCACTGCTTCACCTTGTACGATTTTTTTGACTTTGTACGGACCAAAACCGATCGGCTCTTTGCGGATTTTATCGGATTCAACAAGGTCCTTAATTTTCACATCTTTTAAGTATTCTTTATGAAGTGGATAAGTCCAAAGACCCGTCAATACAGAAGGATTCGCTTCTTTAAATGTGAAAGAAATTTTGTTACCTTCTACTTTAATACCAGAAATCTTATCGGCTTTGCCTGCATGGTACTCTTCCATGCCTTCAATCATGGCCATTTGCGTGTCATAACGAACACCTGTGTAGTCCTTATTTCCGATTACAAGGTATGCATACTCAAGGTCTTCCCCTGTCACTGGCTTTCCATCATGCCATTTAACGCCATCTCGAATCGTTAATTCCATCGTTTTATTGTCATTTTTTAGCTCATATGTAGCAGCGCCTTCTTGATTAAATACGTAGTCTTCATCTGTTGCTAGTAATCCTTCATCGAAGATACGTAAAACTTGCCAATCAGGATCTCCTTCATAGAACGAATAGTTTAAAATCCCTTCAAACGGGGTATCAGAAACTAAACCATAATTTACATGTCCGTCTTCAAGCGGTTCTTTAGTGTTTGATGTGGTACGCGGGAATGCAGCTGCATCCTCTTGTTTCACTTCTTTTGTCGGTTTGTTTTTATCCGGTGATTTTGTACCTGCTTTTTCAGTATCATCATTACATGCAGCAAGCAATAAAGCCGACACAGCCATTACACTCAATACTTTACTATATCCCTTCAATTTCACAAAATCCACTCTCCCTTTTTTTATCCTCTTCTTTGTCTTGCATCTCCTGCACGTTTCAAGGCTTGTCCTATAAAATTTATACTCAGCATCAGTATTAAAATCATGACTGACGCGGGTAACCAGATCCACCATCTGTATTCTAATACTTCAGGATTTGTTGCATATGCTATCAGCGTTCCAAGACTTGGTGTACTTTCAGGAAGTCCAAACCCAAGGAACGTCAACGCCGTTTCCAAACCGATATTTCCCGCTAAATTCAACGTGAAATTCACGATGATTAACGAACTAACATTAGGAAGGATATGATAAAGAATAATCTTCCAATGCGGTGTACCCAGTGTCTGGGATGCATGGACATAATCCAATTCACGTTCAGATAGTACTTTCGAGCGAATCAGTCTTGCTTTTCCTGTCCATAAAAAGAGCGTCATTATCAAGATAAAAGTAGTCACAGTAAATTTAGGAATAATCGTTACAAGAACGATAATAAACATCATTTGCGGAAGAGTGATAACAAAATCGATTACACGCATGATTATGTTATCTGTCCAACCGCCAAAATATCCGGCGATTAGCCCTGCACTTAACCCAATTAGTGCTGTAAGAACGGTTATACCTAAACTGATCGAAAAGGAGTTACGTGTACCGATAATTAATTGTTTAAATACATCCCGTCCTCCATAATCTGTTCCTAGCCAATACGCACTCGACGGATCCATATAAATCGAAAATACGTCAACCCGTGCGACTGCATCTTTATCTATAAACAGTGCAGCGGAATAAACTGCAATTAGGACGATTCCCAAAACCACTAGTGAAATCATAGCCATTCTATCTTTTCTAATTTCCCGCCAAATGACTTTCATCCCGGAAGGACTAATTTCCTTTGGTGGAGCAGTTGTTACCGTTTCAACATTCATTCCCATTTATTCCACCCTCTTTCTATTCAATCCGTATACGCGGATCAACCGCACTTAATATGATGTCTGAAAGAAGAGTGCCGAGCAATGTGGCAAAACCTGTCAACATGACGAGTGCCGTAACGACGCTGAAATCCCGCAGACTGATCGATGTTACAAAAAGCTGCCCAATCCCTGGATAGCTGAAAATTGTTTCTATGATGATAGAACCACCAATTAAGCCGGTAATTTCATAGCCTAGAAATGCAGCTATAGGTAAGAACGAGTTTCTAAGAATATGTCGAGAATAAACTTTAGATTCAGGAATACCCTTCGATCTAGCCGTACGAACATAATCTTTCAATTTATTATCGACAACCTCACTGCGTAAGTATTGAACCACACCTACTGTAGAGATTAGGGCTGCACTGAAAGCGGGTAGAACCATATGGTTCAGTTTACTTAAGAAATATGCAAAGGTTCCCTCATCCACTTTTGAACTAACTGTTCCCCCGGTGGGAAATAAATCAAGTGTGAATCCAAATAAGAATAGTACAATTAACCCAAAGATAAAGGTTGGTGTGGCAAAACCAACATATGTATAGCCAGTAATTGCTTTATCAATCCAAGTATCGTTATATCGCCCGCTTAATATTCCTAAAGGAATTGCTAAGGCATAAATGATAATTACTGTAAATAGTGACAAATATACAGTCTGCCAGACTCTGTCTTCTATAACATTCATAACCTTTGTTTTATGAGTGTAGGACTGTCCAAAATCACCTTGTGCGACATTTGAAATCCATCTGATATATTGTGTGTGCATTGGATCATTTAAACCCATTTGGTCCCTAAGTTCTTCGATTCGTTCTGGACTAATACCCGGATCCATAACCTTACCGGATAGAGCATCTCCCGGCATAGCCTTAGCCATAGCAAACACGATAATACTTAAGATAAAAAGCTGGGGAATCATGATTAAAACCCGTCTAAGAATAAATTTCCACATTTTTTTCTCCTCCTATGGTAATGCGACTCTATGTGTTGTGGAGATTGGTTTTAAATCATAAGCCCGGCCTTTTTCATCAAAATACTTTGAATAAGACTGTTCATATTCTTCAGAAACCTTCTGTCTCGCTATTGCCTTTTCCTCTCGAACACTCGGTTCAAGATCTGGAATAGCCGCAATTAACCGTTTTGTATAAATATGTTGAGGGTTGTTATAGATTTCCTTACTTGTCCCTTCTTCCACTAAACGGCCGCGATACATAACACCCATCCTGTCACACATATGGCGAATTACTCCTAGGTCATGACCAACGAACAAGTACGTTAACTTGAATTCTTCTTGAAGATCTTGGAGGAAATTCAATACCTGTGCTTGAACGGATACATCAAGTGCAGAAACCGGTTCATCGGCAATAATTAATTTAGGTTTCAATGTCAACGAGCGGGCAATTCCAATTCTTTGACGCTGTCCACCTGAAAACTCATGTGGATATTTATAAATTGAATCTGGACTAAGTCCTACTTTATCAAGATAATCTTGAATAATTTTCTTTTCTTCACCTGGTGAGTGCCTTTCAAAATTCCTCAACGGTTCGGCAATAATGTCAAGCACTCTTTTTTTCGGATTTAGTGATGAATATGGATCTTGAAAAATCATCTGAATATCTCTTCTATAGGGCTTAATTTGTCTGCTGCTATAGTTAGCGATATCTTGTCCTTCAAAAAGGATTTTCCCTGAAGTAACCTTGTTTAATTTTACAATGGCTTTTCCAGTTGTTGATTTTCCGCTCCCTGATTCACCGACCAGTCCGTAGGTTTCGCCTTCTTCTAACTCGAAAGATACGCCATCTACTGCTCGAACATGATCGACCACCGTTCTGAAAAAACCGCCCCTGATTGGAAAATGAACTTTTAAATCTTCAACCTTAAGTAATGTCATGAGTTATCATTTCTCCTTTTTCATCCTGGAAGTGGAAGTGTTGGTAGCAGGTGCAGCGAACCCAGTGACCTGTTTCAACTTCGTGAAGCTCAGGGGAATGTTCATGTGCTTCTTCTGGAATCCAAGATATCCGCTCCTTAAAGCGGCAGCCAACTCTATCCATCTTTGCAATAGAAGGCACAATTCCTTCTATTACATGTAAGCGGCTTTTATCTGTTATCGCGGATGGGATAGAATGAAGCAATGACTTTGTATATGGATGCAGCGGATTTTTTAATATTTCTCTAACCGTACCTGTTTCAACTACTTGCCCAGCATACATAACCACAATTTTATCGGCTACTTCCGCTACAACACTTAAATCATGTGTAATCAAAATAATTCCCATCTGTGTCTTTTGTTGAATAGACTTTAACAAATCGAGAATCTGAGCCTGTATGGTCACATCCAGCGCAGTAGTAGGTTCATCAGCTATAATTAAGTCTGGGTTACAAGCAATGGCGATAGAAATCATTACCCTTTGCCTCATCCCGCCCGACAGTTCATGCGGATACTGTTTATATGTCAGTTCCGGATATGGAATTCCAACCTGTGACAACAGTTCTAACGTCCTTGTTTTCTTCTGTTCCTTGGAGAGCTTTGTATGATAATCTAAATTTTCTTCGATTTGTTTCCCTACCATCATCAGCGGATTTAGTGCTGTTAAGGGTTCTTGGAAAATCATCCCCATTTCCTTGCCGCGAACCTTGTTTAATTGAGCTTCATTTAAAGGTAATAGATTTTTCCCTTTAAAATTTATCGCTCCTTCCATCTTGGTTCGATCTTTACTATGTAATTGCATAATGGACAAAGCCAATGCACTCTTTCCACAACCAGATTCCCCAACAACAGCAACAATTTCATTTTCATTAACTGAGAATGAAACATTATCAACAGCTGCATGATAGTGGTCCTTTATTCTAAATGAAGTGGTTAGGTTCTCTATTTGTATTATTGGTTTCTCCATCGAAGTTCCCCCTAACTTTATAACTACTTTTTCGATAAAATAAATAATTTTCTGATAATTAAGTTTGAGTTTATACAATTTCTGAGAACTTTTCAATAGTTTTGTAAAAAAAGTTTCAATTAATTCGTTTTCATTAATATTTGTGTAATATTTGTAAAGAAACACCAATACATTTTAGTGATATAGTATTAAATGATTAACATTTGAATTAATTTTCAAAATATTATGTCTTATTTACTTACAATACCATAAATATCCTTTAAATAAAATATCTCAATGTAACATTTTTTAGAAATATTAAAAATTATTAATTTCCATATTATAACTTATTAGTTATTTAATTGGTTTATATGCTGTTCTATCAATCTTTAAACATTATTTAATCCTTTCTTCTTGTCATCAAATAAGCCTTTTTTTCTTTAATGTTCCACACACTAAAGACCTATTTTAAAGAACAATGAAAACCTCGAAATCCTATTTTTGCATTATCGCAGCATACTAAACAGTAATTCATAGTAAAAAACGCAGTCGACAAAGGACGTCGAACTGCATTTTTTTACTAACATACTATTTCTTTTAATTGTTCATTTCTACGCTTTTGTTCACTACTTTCAGCTAAATCATATTTCTTCAATAAATGAAAAACGGTATTGATCGTACTCTGTGAATGCTCTTTTTTAAAAAACACCTGAAATAGATTTCTTATATCTTCAGGAAGATATTCTTCTTGTTGATCATATTTATTTTGAACATCACTTTTTGAATGGTTCAACTTGCATTCACTCATCCTAATTCCTCCTTCATATAGCCTGTTTCTGTAGTTTAAGATTAAACTCGTCGTGTTCCTTCTATTATATCTCCAACAACGCGTTAAAGTGGTGAATAACTTTCTAAACTCTCTCTTAACTGTTTTACTATGATATACTACCTATAACTTTTTTAAAATGTGAAACTTTTTGTAATGTGCAACGTATTCTTATTAAACACAAATTGGAGGTTACTAGTATGTATTCACAATCCGTTCAAAGTTATATGCCATCTGTATTACGGACATTCGCACTCTCTCTTGCCATTTCTGTACTTGGTATGGCCATTGGAACTCAAGTACCTGCTGCACTTTTTCTTCCCTTAGCTATCCTTGAAATCGCTATGTTAATAGGTGCATTTTTCCTTAGAAAGAAAAAAGCAATCGGTTATACATTTTTATACATCTTCACCTTCATCTCAGGTATTACTACTTTTCCAATTATCGCCCATTATACAGCCGTAGCTGGATCAAATGTCGTATTAATGGCTGGTGTAACAACCACAGTAGTATTCAGCGGTTTGGCTCTATATGCTACAACGACTAAACGTGATCTTAGCTTTCTTGGTGGAATGCTGATGGCCGCCTTACTTGCATTGATTGCCATTAGTATTTTCAATATATTTTCACCATTGAGCTCTACAGCTATGCTTGTCTTTTCATTTATAGGCATTCTTGTCTTCAGCGGATACATTTTATACGACTTTAACCGGATGAAACAGTATGGTGTTACTGCTGAGGAAGTTCCTTTAATGGCCCTTAACTTATATCTTGATTTTATTAACTTGTTCATTAATATTCTTCGTTTCTTTGGTATTCTTTCGAAAGACTAAGTATTATATCTAAAAAGCCAGCATTTATCATGCTGGCTTTTCGTTTGTTTACTTTTTCCAAGGTAAATCTGTGCCAAATACCTCAGCAATGCTTTGGGTTTCAAAACGGCGGCGTTTACGAACCTCAGCTCTGCCCTTAGCAGATTCATATAAGCTCTTTTCCATTTCAGTCTGCGGTACAAGTCGTGGTACCGGGGTCGGTTTCCCATTATCATCAATTGCAACAAAAGTTAGAAACGAGATTGCACATAAATCCCTCTCACCTGAACGTAAGTTTTCTGCAACTACCTTTACAATCACTTCCATGGAAGTTCTGCCGGTATAGGTTACAAATGCTTCAAGACAAACAGCATTTCCTTCGTGTATAGGATGCAAAAAGTCTACTGAATCGGTAGATGCTGTCACCACGGAACTCCGTGCATGACGCATTGCTGAAATAGCGGCCACATCATCAATATAAGCCATTAACTTACCGCCAAACATTGTTCCAATATTATTTGTATCGGGCGGTAAGACGATACTCGTTTTAATAACAATTGAATCTTGGGTGTATTTTATTTCTTCCATGCTGTATGATCCCCTTTATTTAAATATCCACTCATACTTACTTTATCCTTTTGAACAGGCTAAAGCAACAAAGCTGATAAGATCTTACGGCAATCTCCATGTCCCTCTCTGCAATTCTCTTAAACTTATGCCAAAGTCCATCTGTAGATGCGGGTAATCTTTAAAAGCAGCCCAATCTCCACCCCATTCAAAACCTAGCTCTTTAGCGAGATCAACCACTTCAAGCCAATCCTGTTTATTATTCCGATTGCCGTCATATTCCATATCCCATATAGCAATACCATCCTTATTAAGTAAAGCAAAATCAATGGCCAACCCAAAATTATGCAATGATTCACCACCGCGGGCATTTGTAACAATTTTGCCTGGCTTCGATCTTCCTTGTTCATACAAGTTATTTTGTTCTTCAATGGAGCGAAAACCATCACTTATTAAAATAGGTATCCCCTTCTGATTTGCTCTTTCCATTAATTCATCTTGTTTCTCTTCAACAATGGGATGAAGGCCATTTGGAACTTCTATATCTTCAATGTCTGGGGGCATTAAGTAAGAGAATCCAAAATAAATCATAATTAATAGGAGAATAAATACAAATATACGGATCCGTAATTTCTGCACAGGCATTTCCCTTCTTGTTGTCATTAAATAAAACGTGCAGAAGACTGCACGTTTTTAAGTTTTCCTTATAATTTTGCCTTCAATTCTTCAATTTGTTCAATATGCCGCAGTTCGTGGATACCAACAAACGGAATCCATTGTTTTAAACTTAAATTAGAAAAAATCGGATGTGGAAACGATTTATTTTCGAGATCTTCTTCTTCGGCATGTTTGGTGACTTCTGAGAGCATTTCACGAGATTGTGCAAGTTTTTCTGTAATACTTTCTAATGTTATGAATTCAGAAGAGGGTTCGAGATAAGCTGGAGCTTCTACCTTCATTGAACGATTGACCGCCAAGTGAATAGGTTTATCTGCTGCCTTATTTCTGACATCCGCAGCTAACGTATCTGTTATGCCTTTGGTTATCGCACGTTCCATTAAATATAGATGATCCATCACTTGGATAATACTCCATCGGCCTTCTTCGGGGTGTTTATTGAGCTGTTCATCAGTTAACCCGCTTATTGTATTGAATAGCTGATTTCTAATTTCGGTATTCTTTTTCATATTGTCACGCCCTCGATTAGTATTAACTATACTCTATCTTTAATTCTATTACACATCCATATTCTAGCAGATGTAGATTAGCATTACGAATATCTTATTTTATAATCGGCATTTTTTTAGAAGGAAGAGACTCCTCTCCATAGATGTTGACGGCGGTTAAAAAATAGGAGACGTTTTCTGCCTCCACACCGGCAAAACTTTTTCGTTCATTACTTCCAACACATCCGATTTGTTTTCCCTTTCCATCCGGACTGGCACGGTATATTTGGTACCCAAGAATATCCGGATTCTGACTGCAAGCCAAGTTGCCGCTAATCTTAATCGCTTCTGTTGCAGATGGAAGCGGGGTATTTATTTTCTTTTTTTTCATTTTCGTATAGACCACTAGTTGTTCTTCAAAGTTATAAGATTTAGATTTTCTGAATCACTATGAATATTACTTTCTCTTGTTTATCATTTTCAATAATGAGTTCATTACCAGGTTTCACTCCATTTAAAGCGGCTAATCATATGTATTTTTTTGTGAAATGGATGTATGGAACCAATCAAAAGTTGTTTATTTTTAAAATAACTTTATGATAGAAATGCCGAATCTTTTTTTTCGGTAACTTGGACAAAAGATTGGAGTGAACTATATGAGTGGCCATGTACCATTCAGTCATAGGGGTCGCAGCTTTAGCGGTACTCCTCCAAAAAAAGGAAGCATTTGGAGCATGTTAAGGGATATGCTGGTACGTGTTCGTTCAAAGTGGAAGTACTTAATTGCCATCGTGCTCTCCATGCTGGCTATATCATTGCTGGAGTTCGTCATCCCACAGTTGACACAGTATACCATTGATAATATTATTCCTGGAAAGGAATATCAGTCATTAGTTAAAGTAGGCTCCGGGATACTTGGTGCCGCTGTATTCTTGAGCCTTTTCAATTTCTTGAACAGCTATATGGTCTCCTATGTCGGGCAACATGCCATACTTGATCTTCGAAATAGCATGTATAACCATATCCAGTCTCTTGATATGAAATTCTTTGATAAAAATCGAACAGGGGATTTGATGTCTCGTATTACGAATGACGTAAATATTTTACAACAGCTCATTTCTTCAAGTATGCTCCAAGTATTTACCGATATCATTACATTCTTTGCGGTAGCTGCTTATATGCTTTTTATTAATTGGAAATTGACCGTGATCTTGCTGTTGACTTTCCCATTCATGATTTACTTCACCAGAAGCTTTGGAAAAAAGATACGTACCTCATTCCGAGTAGTCCAAGATTCTGTGGCTGATGTCAGCAACCAGCTTCAGGACTCACTTTCGGGGATGCGTCTCATTCACTCGTTTACAAACGAAGAACACGAAACAAAACAATTCAGTGAACGAAACAAGGAAAACATGACCGCTAACTTAAAATCATTAAAATATAGGGCCCTTCTAGGACCTATCATTGATTTCCTTAATAATATTGGACTCATTATTGTGATTATCTTTGGAGCATGGCAGGTTATGAACGGTCATTTTACCGTCGGTGCCATTGTGGCCTTTTTATCTTATTTACGCTTATTACAAAGTCCAGTTCGTAATTTCAGCCGTGTCATAAGTACTGTCCAACAATCCGCGGCTGCTTACGAACGAATCACCGAGATTCTTGAAACAAAATCAGAAATCTATGATCAAGAAAACGCTCAGAAGCTTTCTGAGTTTCATGACAAGATTAAATTTAATGGAATTGAATTCGCATATGATTCAGGTGTACCCGTTATTCAAAATTTATCCATATCCATGAAAGCAGGTCAAGTCACTGCTCTGGTTGGTTCGTCAGGTGCTGGAAAATCAACATTAACGAGCCTGTTAGTCCGTTTTTATGATCCGCAAAAAGGGTCAATTACCATAGACGGCAAAGATATTCGGGGTGTCACACTTAAGTCACTACGCGAACAGATTGGAATCGTATCACAAGACATTATCCTATTTAATGGGACCATACGAGAAAATATTGCCTACGGAAAGCTCACAGCCAGCGATGAAGATATCGCAGCAGCTGCCAAGGCAGCCCATGCAGATGAATTTATCACAGCATTTCCAAACGGCTATGAATCTCAGATAGGAGAACGTGGTGTCAAACTTTCAGGGGGGCAAAAACAGCGAATTGCCATCGCTCGTGCCCTTCTGAAAAACCCATCAATCATTATCTTAGATGAAGCTACTGCTTCTCTTGACACTGAATCCGAACACTTAATTCAAGAAGCACTGCAATCTCTGCTCGTCAACCGGACATGTATTGTAATAGCACACCGTCTCTCGACGATCCAAAACGCTGATCAAATTATTGTACTTGAAAAAGGAAGTGTCGTTGAAACAGGCACACACGAATCCTTACTCAACCATGGAGGCCGATATAAACAGCTGCATGATTTACAATTTCCACAAAAAAAGCCGAATCATAAAGCTGCCCCACCAACACAAAAACCTGCACGCCCAAGGCATCCAGGTACACTTTAAAAAACTAAGAAGTTGCCCTCAAAAAGGGCAGCTTCTTTTTTTAGATGTGATTGGAATGATACACTCTTTTTATACCGGATGGAATATCCAAAATGGCAGGGCCGAATGTTTCCCCATTTGGGTCGAATAAAGTTTCTTTTGGGCTGAATACCTGCCTATTTTCAGTATCCATTGACGCTCACCACCCAGACTGCAGCGGGTTTTGTTTAAAATTCGTCTCTTACTGGGAAAAAGCTCGTCCAATTGTACAAAAAAGAGAAGGGTACACTATTAAGATCAAAACCGGATGGAGTGTCCAAAATGGCAGGGCCGAATGTTTTCGTGTTTGGGCCGAATAAAGTTTCTTTTGGGCTGAATACCTGCCTGTTTTGAGTATCCATTGACGCCCACCACCCAGACTGCCGCTGGTTTTGTTAAAAACTCGACTCTTACTATGAAAAAGAACAGAAAAGAGAAGAATACTCTATTTTCACAAGAGCCTACCTCCTCTGAATTAGTAAAACGTAAAAAA
>NZ_AJTN02000012.1 GCF_000305495.1 Peribacillus psychrosaccharolyticus ATCC 23296
CTTTGTTTAGAAAAATAAAGTTGATTAATTAAGCTAAAAAAAGTAAATAGGATTTGTTTTAATTAATTAATTTTTTCAGTCAACCTGCAACCTACTCCAGCTTTTTTCTAGCCTTCAAAAACTATCTTCATAATAAAGCATGTAATCATCCTTTCATAATAAGAAAAAGAAACCTAAAAGCCGATTCGAATGAATGATGGGTTTTCTTTCTATCGGTCGACCATTTTTTTATCTGTATGGATGAAAACGCTAAATAATTAAAGTGTGGTGTCATAATGAGTTTAACAATTTCCAATTTAGAAAATATGAAGCTGAAAGAACTATACGAACATGCGCGTGAATATAAGGTGTCGTATTACAGTAAGCTATCGAAAAAAGAACTTATTTTTGCAATTTTAAAAGCTCAGGCAGAACTTGACGGTCTGCTGTTCATGGAAGGTGTTCTTGAAATCATCCCTTCAGAAGGATTTGGTTTCCTGCGCCCGATTAACTATTCACCGAGCTCTGAGGATATTTATATTTCTGCATCGCAGATCCGTCGTTTTGACCTGCGTAACGGGGATAAGGTTTCTGGGAAAGTAAGACCGCCTAAGGAAAATGAACGTTATTATGGCCTGCTCCATGTGGAAGCGGTTAATGGCGATAACCCTGAGTCTGCAAAGGAACGTGTACATTTCCCTGGTTTAACGCCATTATATCCAGATAGACAAATCCGCTTAGAAACGGAACCAAAGAACATTTCAACAAGAATTATGGACGTGCTGGCTCCTGTAGGGTTCGGACAGCGTGGATTAATTGTTGCACCTCCAAAAGCTGGGAAAACCATGCTGATTAAGGAAATTGCCCACTCTATCACTACAAACCATCCAGAAGCAGAATTAATTGTTCTCTTAATTGATGAGCGCCCGGAAGAAGTGACGGATATTGAGCGTTCGGTTCGAGGAGATGTCGTAAGTTCTACTTTTGATGAAGTACCAGAAAATCATATCAAAGTGGCTGAACTCGTTCTTGAACGTGCAATGCGCCTTGTTGAGCATAAACGTGATGTTATTATCTTAATGGATAGTATTACTCGTTTAGCTCGTGCCTATAATTTAGTCATTCCTCCAAGCGGCAGAACGCTTTCAGGCGGGATTGACCCAGCTGCCTTCCACCGTCCGAAACGTTTCTTTGGTGCGGCAAGGAATATCGAAGAAGGCGGCAGCTTAACGATTCTTGCAACGGCTCTTATCGAAACAGGTTCACGTATGGATGATGTTATCTATGAAGAATTTAAGGGTACGGGAAACATGGAGCTGCATCTTGATCGTGCACTTGCTGAACGCCGAATATTCCCAGCTATCGATATTAGACGCTCAGGAACAAGAAAAGAAGAGCTGTTGATTCCAAAAGATCGTCTGGATAAACTTTGGGCCATCCGTAAGACAATGTCTGATTCACCGGATTTCTCAGAGAAATTCATGCGCCGTATTAAACAAACAAAAGACAATGATGACTTCTTCGCACAGTTAGAAGAGGAAAGAAAAAAAGCAGCATCTGCAAAACGCTCTTAGTAATATGTAACAAGTTGTTGCAAGTTTAGAGTTTTGTTGCTATAATAAAGGCATGTGTTTTTACAAAATATGTGAGGGGTACTACTTACCTCACCTGAAAGTATATAACTCTGTTTCGAATGATTCAGGGCATAAGGAGATGAAAAAGAATGAAAACTGGAATTCATCCAAATTACAAAACAGCAACGGTGAAATGTTCATGTGGTAATACATTTGAAACAACTTCAACTAAAGAAGAAATTAGAATTGAAACTTGTTCAGAATGTCACCCATTCTACACTGGACGTCAAAAATTCGCTGAAGCTGGCGGACGTATTGACCGTTTCAATAAAAAATACGGCCTTAAGCAAGAACTTAAGAACTAACGTTGACCATCTGAAACAGGCAAGCATTTTTCCTTGCCTGTTTTTTCTTTGCACTTTATAGGCGTTTTGTCAGTATTTTTCACTAAATTGAATCATTTTTGAGGAAGCCCTCGCGTTTTTTTCGTTGGGGCATACTTAATTATATATATTGGATTTGAACAAAGGGTACCGGAATAAAAAAGAGATAAGTGGAAGGGAGTGGCTGTTTCATATGTACATAATGAAACAATCAGGCTGGATCGAGCTTATTTGCGGAAGCATGTTTTCCGGTAAATCGGAGGAACTAATTAAAAGAGTCAGCCGTGGACAATTTGCGAAGCAGAAGATTGCTGTGTTTAAACCAGCCATCGATAACCGCTATGCCGAAGAAGCGGTCGTCTCACACAACGGGACTTCTACGATTGCAAGACCGATCGCACAGTCTACTGATATTTTTAAATACCTGGAAGATGATTTGGATATTATTGCAATCGATGAAATTCAATTTTTTGATGAAGAAATTATCGATGTCGCGCAGCATCTAGCTGACAGCGGATATCGAGTTATTCTTGCCGGACTTGATCAGGACTTCCGTGGAGAACCTTTTGGACCTGTACCACTTTTAATGTCCTTAGCTGAATCAGTTACCAAACTTCAAGCAGTCTGTGCAGTTTGTGGTTCGGCCTCCAGCAGGACGCAGCGGTTGATTAATGGTGCTCCAGCATCCTATGATGATCCCGTGATTCTGGTCGGTGCATCAGAGGCTTATGAACCTCGCTGCCGCCATCATCATGAAGTACCAGGGAAAAAACAACCTCTGCTTGTGGAAAATAAGAAAATCGTTAAATAAAGAAAGTTCGGAGACGATAGTCTTCGGGCTTTTTCTTTTTAAAAAATATGGATGTTCCTGATTGTTTTGGGCAAGCTAACGCCAAATAAGATAAACAGGAGGATACATCCATGAAGAACAAGAAGTATAAATGGCTGCTGACAGCCTGTATGTTCACTCTGACTGCTGGCTGTTCACCTGATAATGCGGCAGACAAACAGGGAAGCAATGAAATGGAGCAAATGACCAATAATCCGAGACAAGTTTCACAGCGATACTATGATCGATATCCAGATCATACGGTTGATCAAAGCATTAACAATCGCAGTACTGCCGTTGTTTCTCAAGACACAGGGGAAGATATTGAAAATGTGAAATATGTGGTAAGGATGACGACACCATACGAAGCAAAGCAGGTATGGGTGAATGGAGAGACGATTACGGTACACGTGGACAGCCGCGGTAAAATCGACTCAAAAGAAGAATGGAAGAAGGAAAAAATAAGAATCCATAATTTATTGAGGAATACGATTCCAGGTTATGACTTTAATATACAGCTTGATAAGTGATTGCTATTTTGGGTGAAATTTACTGATGGATATTTCATTGCCTTTGACGTTGTTTATTCACCTATACTATAATTAAAGAAATGGATTGAAAGCCAAACGGCCAATCAAGTATATAATGTTCCTGCTAATGGCGGGAATAAGGATACTCGGAAATTATGAGGTGAAGATTGTGATAGATCGTTTACAGGCAGTGGAAGATAGATATGAAAGATTAAATGAATTATTGAGCGACCCTGAAGTCATTAATGATAATAACAAGCTTAGAGAATATTCTAAGGAACAATCCAATATTCAAGACACGGTAATGGCTTATAAAGAATATAAAGTTATCCGTGAACAGTATCAAGAAGCGAAGATGATGCTTGATGAAAAGCTTGATTCCGACATGCGTGAGATGGTCAAGGAAGAAGTTCATGAGCTTGAAGAAAATATGAAGGTATTGGAAGAAAAGCTGCGGATTCTTCTCATTCCAAAAGATCCGAATGATGATAAAAACGTTATTGTCGAAATTCGCGGAGCTGCCGGTGGTGACGAGGCTGCCCTTTTTGCTGGAAGTCTATATCGCATGTACAGCCGTTTTGCAGAGGTGCAAGGCTGGAAAACAGAAGTTATTGATGCCAATCCTACTGGTTTAGGCGGATATAAAGAAATTATCTTTATGGTTAACGGTAATGGTGCGTTTTCTAAGCTTAAATTTGAAAATGGTGCCCACCGTGTTCAACGTGTCCCAGAAACAGAATCGGGTGGAAGAATTCATACCTCAACGGCAACAGTAGCCGTGCTTCCTGAGGCTGAAGAAGTTGAAGTGAATATTCATGAGAAAGATATTCGGACAGACACATTTACATCAAGTGGACCTGGGGGACAAAGTGTTAATACCACCATGTCAGCAGTTCGGTTAACTCACCTTCCTACAATGACAGTGGTATCCTGCCAAGATGAAAAATCTCAGATTAAAAATAAAGAAAAAGCAATGAAGGTACTGCGTGCCCGTGTTTACGATAAGATTCAACGTGAAGTTCAAGCTGAGTATGATCAGAATCGTAAGCAAGCTGTAGGAACAGGAGACCGTTCTGAACGAATTCGTACGTACAATTTCCCGCAAAACCGCGTAACGGACCATAGAATCGGCCTAACCATCCAAAAGCTTGATCAGATTATGGAAGGTAAAATCGATGAGGTCATTGATGCATTAATTGTGGCAGACCAATCAGCGAGACTGCAAAATGCAGAAGAATAAAGACTGCATAAAGGTTTATGAAGCCCTGAAGTGGGCTTCTTCTTTTTTACTAAGTCATGAGCGGGATGCAAATGCAGGTGAACTGCTGTTAAGACACTTACTGCGGATGGAAAGGTCAAAGCTGCTTGCAGAGTTACACAGTGAGTTACATGAGTCAATCTGGAATGAATTTCAACAAAAAGTAGAGGAACATTGTGCGGGGACTCCCGTTCAGTACCTAATTGGCAGTGAAGAGTTTTACGGAAGAACCTTCTTAGTAAATGAAGAGGTATTGATCCCAAGACCTGAAACGGAAGAACTAATTGAGCAAACGGTCAATCGACTGAGGAAAACCTTTTCTAATAAGAGTCTAAATTTAGCGGACATTGGAACCGGAAGCGGTGCGATTGCAATTACGATGAAGCTTGAGGTACCGGAGCTTAGCGTAACGGCATCAGATATTGCCCCCGCTTCACTTGATGTAGCTAGGGAAAATGCAAAGAGACTTGATGCTGAGGTTGAGTTTATCGAAGCCAATTTATTATCAACATTTATTAGTCAGGGCCGCCGTTTTGATATTGTCCTTTCGAATCCACCTTATATTCCCGATGATGATGAGAAAACAATGTCGGTTGTGGTGACTGGGCATGAACCGCACCGTGCCTTGTTTGCGGGCATTGACGGCCTTGATTTTTATCGTCGTTTTATGACAGAGCTACCGTGTGTCATGAATCGGCCGGGATTGATTGGCTTTGAAGTAGGAGCGGGTCAGGGAGAAGCAGTTGCAGAAATGCTGAAATCTGCTTTTCCTGACGCAGCGGTTTCTGTTGAATTTGATATTAACAGAAAAGATCGTATGGTGTTTGCAGTGCTGAACGAATAAAAGTAAAAGAGTCGATTTCATGCTTCGAGTGCCGTATCTATACGGTTTCTCCAAACAATGGAACGACTCTTTTTATTTTTTACTAGTTTAAGATAGAGAGAATATGGCGAGACTATTTTTTGTGAGGGGGAGAGGAAATGAACAAAAAATATCTGGCCTTATTTTATTTATTACTACTTACATGTGGAACAATTTTAAGTTTATATACACCGAAGGTTGAAAGCGTTGATGCACAGGCAGCTGTTACTATACCTAATGAAGCCATCAGATTAAGAATATTAGCCAATAGTGATGAACAGAATGACCAAGCTGTAAAACGGTTAATTCGGGATGAAGTGAACAAAGATATCACAGTATGGGTACAAGATCTTACCTCCATTGAAGAAGCCCGAAAGGTAATCACCAGCCATCTTCCGGAAATTCAAGCGACAGCAGAAGAAGTAGTCAAACGTGAAGGGCTTAGTCAGTCAGTCACCGTTGAATTTGGAAAAGCAAATTTTCCGACTAAGCTGTATGGTCAGTATTTGTATCCTGCAGGTGTTTACGAAGCCGTCGTCATCACGCTCGGCGCCGGAGAAGGGGCTAACTGGTGGTGTGTATTGTTTCCCCCTCTTTGCTTCTTAGATTTCTCAAATGGAACAGCAGTCAGTCAGACACCTTTCGTTGAAGATACAGACACATCGGTTCAGACACCGGTTGAACCGGAGGAAGCCCCTATTGAGGCTGCAGAAGAAACGACTCAATCTGCAGAAGAAGAGTTAGAGAACGAACCAGAAACAGTTGAGGATAGTGATGCAGACAAGCTGGCTGCTGCCAATGTATACACTGGTGAGGAAGAGCCGCCGGTTGTCGTGAAATCCTTCTTTGCAGAATTATTTACGGATCTCTTTTAATGGTTCTAGTTTCGTCTCCTATTCATACGCTAGTAAGAAAGAAAAGGAGCGGATTGGATGTCAGCCGTTTTTTTGCAGGCAAGTGAAGAAGATGTGGATGAACTAATTGAGTTTCTAGGTTCAGCCAAACTGAATGTGGAAGAAGTGCAAAATCAGTATGATTATTATCTAATCGCGAAAAACCAAAACGGTCGTTTAATAGGAGCAGCTGGACTGATACCATGTGGTAAATATGGGTTGCTCCGTTCATGCGTTTTTGCTAGTTCTTTTCCGAAAGAAAAGATCCCGTTCTTAATTGAGCACTTGCTCGTATCAGCAAGTATGCATAAATTAGAGTCAGTATACATGGCAACGGATAAAATCTCATCGATTCAATTTTTTTAAGTCCTTCGGCTTTACAGAAGCAGAAATCAAACAGCTGCCGGAAGAAATAAAAAGTTCTCCACATGTGGAAAAGCTTGAAAAACTTGAAAATTGCCAATTTATGCACAGAATTCTCTAAAAACGTAATTCTATCCACAAGTTTATCCACAGTTTAACAAGTGTTATCCACAATTTGTGGATAACACTTGTTTTCTTTTTTCAGTTCTTTTATACTTTCAAAGAAGAATTTTTGAAAAACACGGATGATAGCTGATTTTGTCGAATAAAAAACCAACAAGAAGAGTGAAGGTGTTTATTGTGGAAACAAAACTCTGGTTAGTGGATAAGAATGTGGATAATCTTAAAAGTTATCCACAAATCACACAACCTGCAGATAAGTTACAAAAAAATGAGGTTATTGCTTTTCCAACAGAGACTGTTTATGGACTAGGAGCAAATGCTCAGAGCGATGAAGCGGTCCAAAAAATATTCAAAGCAAAAGGACGTCCAAGTGATAATCCACTGATCGTCCACATCGCTTCTATTGAACAATTGCAAGACATTGCAGCGGTGATACCGGAAAAGGCAAAGGAACTGATGAACCATTTCTGGCCGGGGCCGTTAACGATTATCTTTGAAAAGAAGCCAAATGTCTTATCCGATTTGGTAACGGCTGGCTTACAAACAGTGGGGATCCGTATGCCAGACCACCCAGTTGCCCTTAGTTTAATCAGTGCAAGTGGATTACCTATTGCGGCGCCAAGTGCGAATACCTCAGGAAAGCCAAGTCCAACGACGGCGGGACATGTTCACGATGATTTAAATGGAAAAATCGCTGGAATTGTTGATGGTGGACCAACTGGAGTAGGTGTTGAGTCGACTGTCATTGATTGTACAGAAAACATACCCGTTATTTTCCGTCCCGGTGGCATTACTAGAGAAGAAATAGAGTCCGTGATTGGACCCGTTACTCAAGATGCTGCCTTGAAACAAACGTCGGCAGCACCGAAATCTCCTGGTATGAAATATACGCATTATGCACCCAAAGCGCCATTAGTGCTTATTAAAGGAGACCAAGCTTTTTTACAGCAGTTGGTTAATGAAAAACGAGCAGTGGGTATGAAGGTAGCGGTCTTAGCAGCAAAAGAGCATGTCCAAGCATATGACGCAGATTGGATTATGAGTCCAGGGAGCTTGGCGGACTTAAAAACAGTTGCTGCGGGTTTGTATGATACGCTGCGAGCGTTTGATGAACTTGACGTAGACTTTATTTTAAGTGAAAGCTTCCCGGATGCCGGTATTGGTGAAGCAATCATGAATCGTTTAGTAAAAGCTGCGGGCCACCAAATCATCAGCGAATAGATTTCTTTTCTTCTATTCTTTTTCGGACATGCATAACATGTTATATGCATGTCCGGGGAGGGGAATGGTTTGGAATCAGCCGCTGGAGAACTTGTCACACTACTGATCATGGCATTTGCCTTAGGAATGGATGCCTTTTCGATTGGGCTTGGAATGGGAATGTTCAAGCTCCGGATGCGTCAGATATTTTTTATTGGCCTGACAGTCGGATTTTTTCATATATTGATGCCGATTGCCGGGATGGCTGCCGGCCGGTTTATTTCAGGTCAATTTGGAGTCTTTGCCAACTATGCCGGTGGTTTTCTACTCATTTTTTTAGGTATTCAAATGTTTATTTCAGCTTTGAGAGAAGGGGATGGTCCGTTACTTGCTCCTATAGGACCAGGCCTGCTTTTATTTGCGCTGAGCGTCAGTCTCGATAGCTTTTCGGTTGGACTTTCCCTTGGAATTTATGGTGCCCGGACAATTGTGACCGTTATGTGCTTTGGGGTGGCTGCAATGATTTTAACCTGGCTGGGTTTGTTGATTGGCAGAAAGGTTCAAGGGTACCTAGGCGTGTATAGCGAATTACTTGGCGGAAGCGTCCTTTTTGCCTTTGGTCTAAAACTCCTCTTTTCTATATAGCTAACTATAGCCAGTTTGATTTCTAAAAATATATAATGATCATACACAAAAAAAACAAGCATGAGCGTTGCTTGTTTTTTTGTGCTTCCCCCTTACTTTTTATTCTGTCTCAAATATAATTTGAAGGAAATGTAAGAATGCGTTTGATTTTTCCCTATTTTGGTCGATATGTATAGTAAGTGAATAGGAGATAAAACTAGTATAAAGTCGTAGAAAGGAGGGTTTTAGAATGTATAGAGTTTTATTTGTCTGCACAGGCAATACGTGTCGAAGCCCTATGGCCGAAGCGATTTTAAAAAATAAACACATTCCAGAAATCGAAGTAAAATCCGCTGGTGTATATGCTGAAGCGGGTCAAGATGCGTCTAGTCATGCTAAAAAAGTTATGAAACAAAATAGTCTTGAGCATGTGCACGTATCTCAGCTTTTATCCGACACTGAAATTGAGTGGGCAACGCATATTTTTACGATGACGGAAAGCCATAAAGCACTGATTATGAATGCATATCCGCATGCTATGGATAAGACTTTTACCTTAAAAGAATTTGTAACAAGTGATCAGGTCAATCGAGATGTTATCGATCCATTTGGCGGGTCAGTTGAACGATATAAACAAACCTTCAATGAACTGGATGTGTTGATTGATGGGCTGCTAAGAAAGTTGAGAGAATAGGAAAGTAACAGGGGGATCTGAAATTGGGAGAAAATAAGTCACACTATAAATTTGGTCTGAGAAAGAAGCTTGTGCTTTTTATTACTGCTTTAGCATTAATTACGTATACAACAAGTGGTCTATGTATCTATTTGGTATATCCACTGTTTTTTAATGGATGGAATGAGACGGCTTTTGCTTTTGGTACGTTATTGCTCGGCATCATTTGGTCGAGCGTCCTGGCTTTTTTTGCGGCAGGTTGGATTGTTAATCCGCTTCGAAAACTTGAAAAGGTCGCATTAAAAGCTGCTATTGGGGATATTAGGGAAGATGTAGACGTTTCAAAAACCGACGATGAAATTCGTGCGCTTGGCAAGGCATTTAATTTAATGCTGTCTAACTTGCGGGAAATGGTCAACTCCATTGATGAGAATTTTACAGGAACTAATGAAAAAGTCATTCACATATCAAATAGGTCTTCTCATGCTGCTAAACAGGCAGAATCGATTTACCGTACGATTGAGGAAATATCCCAAGGTGCAGATAGTTCGGCAGTATCCATTCAGAATACAGCTGAATCAGTCGAGGATGTCATACGGATTGCACAAGAAGTACAAAGAAAAGCAAATAGCTCGGCTGAGACTTCACATGTAATGGTCTCTGAGCTGGAGAAAAGTAAAGATGTCATAAATTCGCTGGTCTCGGGGATTCAACTGTTGGCAGAGGAAAATCGTGAGTCGCTGCAAGCGGTGAAAAGCCTTGAGGAAAATGCGAAGAAGGTAGAGCAGATTATCCAGTTGGTTGGAGATATTGCTGGACAAACCAATTTACTAGCCTTAAATGCATCAATTGAAGCGGCTCGGGCTGGTGAACATGGTAAGGGCTTTGCGGTTGTAGCTGAGGAAGTACGTAAGCTAGCCGATGAAAGTGCCAACGCTGTGAAGGGTATATCTGATTTGATTCAAACGATACAGTCAGATGTACAGAGTGTAGTTCAACAAATCAGCGATCAAGTAATCTCAGCTAATCAAGAAGCGAAAAAAGGCGTGGAGACAAATACAGCCATTGAGGAAGTGACAATAGCGGTTCATCATGTGGTTGAAGATGTTCAGGAAATCACTCAACTTGTCAGCCGTCAAATGGACAGCATTCATGAAACATCCCATCAGTCACAGGAAGTCGCAGCGATCGCTGAAGAGACTTCAGCAGGGGCTGAAGAAGTCACGTCTGCGACTCAGGAACAAACACAGGTAATTGAGCAAGTCGATCAACTAGTCCATGAATTAAAAGGTCAAGCGGACAAGTTAAAACAAACAATCGTGCGTTTTCAGGTGTAAAATAACTTAAGGAATACCTCTAGAATCTTACCAATCTCAATTCATAAATCAATCTGCTCAGCCGGCTTTATCTTTGCTGTTTTTTGTGACACAATAAAGATACGATTATAGCTATTACGAGGAGGAAATTTATCATGAAAGTGGCAATTGCTTCTGACCACGGAGGAAATCAACTCCGTGAAGAAATAAAAAATTTACTCGACGAACTTGAAATCAGCTATGAGGACTTTGGCTGTAATTGCACAACATCAGTCGATTATCCAGACTATGCCCTTCCTGTAGCGAAGAAAGTAGCTTCAGGTGAATTTGACCGCGGTATCTTAATTTGCGGGACTGGAATTGGTATGAGTATTTCTGCTAACAAGGTTAAAGGCATCCGATGTGCACTGGTTCATGATGTGTTTACGGCTAGAGTAACTCGTGAACATAACGATAGTAATGTTCTAGCAATGGGTGAGCGTGTTATCGGCCCGGGATTAGCGAGAGAGATTGCGAAAGCTTGGCTGACATCTGATTTTGAAGGTGGACGTCACGCTAATCGCATCGGCAAAATAACCGAATACGAAGAACAAAATAATTAGGAACTGTAACGGGAAGGGTTGCTGTCTTTTATGACAATGGAAACTTCTTTAACAACGGAACTTACGATATGGAAAGCACACTTGAAGACCTTAATGCAGGAATTCCAAAATGAAGCAGAGCTTAAAGAAAAACAGCTGCTGATAATTGGCTGCAGTACAAGTGAAGTAATGGGTAAACAAATTGGCAGCGCGGGAACAGATAAAGTAGCTGAAATTATTTTTGATGAACTGTCTGACCTGCAGAGTAAGACAAAAGTCGAACTCGCGTTTCAATGCTGTGAACATTTAAATCGGGCAATTGTAGTAGAACGTGAAACGGCTGAACGAAAAAACTACGGTATCGTGTCAGTTATCCCAGTCCGAACAGCGGGCGGGGCCATGGCCTCATACGCGTACCGCCAGTTTAACGATCCAGTTGTAGTCGAACAGATACAAGCTGATGCAGGAATTGACATTGGCGACACATTTATTGGAATGCATCTGAAACAAGTTGCGGTTCCAATCAGAGCGTCAATTAAGGAAATTGGTTCGGCTCATGTCACGATGGCAAAGACCCGTCCTAAATTGATTGGCGGAGAGCGCGCGGTTTATAAAGATCTTGAAGAGAATAAACATTGTACGTAAAATGCACCCGGTTCCGATATGGAAACCGGGTTTACTTAATGAACGGTAAATTTTCTCAGTTGTTTGACAATGAGCAAATCTGTGTATTTATCGCTGATTTTAGTGAAAAAATAGGAAAATATCAAGTTAAGACGAACATTATTGAATCTATTTAGTTAAATGTTCGAAATAATAATAATATTCCAGACTACCACTCTTTAGTCCGACATGGTAAAATGAAAGAGGAAATTTAAGAGGACGGCTAAGTACGTCGTTCGTATTTACGTGTCAAAGGCGTTTGTACAGTCAATCACAAGGAGGATATCCGAATGAACCGTTTAGCGAAGCAAGATGAACAAGTGTACAAAGCAATCCAGCAGGAATTAGGACGTCAGAGAAGCAAGATTGAACTAATTGCCTCTGAAAACTTTGTGAGTGAAGCAGTAATGGAAGCTCAAGGATCTGTTTTGACAAATAAGTATGCAGAAGGATATCCTGGCAAACGCTATTATGGCGGATGTGAATACGTTGATATCGTTGAAGATCTTGCACGGGATCGTGCGAAAAAAATCTTCGGCGCTGAGCATGTAAACGTTCAGCCGCATTCAGGTGCCCAAGCGAATATGGCGGTTTATTTTACAGTGCTTGAAGCTGGAGATACCGTGCTCGGTATGAATTTATCACATGGTGGACACTTAACACATGGCAGCCCTGTAAACTTCAGCGGTGTGCAATATAACTTTGTTGAATATGGCGTTGATCCTGAAAACCATCGTATTGATTATAACGACGTTTTTGAAAAAGCACGTCAACACAAGCCGAAATTAATTGTTGCGGGTGCGAGTGCATATCCACGCGAAATTGATTTTAAGCGATTCAGAGAGATTGCAGATGAAGTGGGTGCATACCTAATGGTCGATATGGCGCACATCGCTGGTTTAGTTGCGGCAGGTCTTCATCAAAGTCCGGTTCCATATGCAGACTTTGTTACAACTACTACACACAAAACACTTCGCGGTCCTCGCGGCGGGATGATTCTTTGTAAAGAAGAATTCGCTAAGAAAATTGATAAATCGATCTTCCCAGGTATCCAAGGCGGTCCGTTAATGCACGTTATCGCGGCTAAAGCGGTTGCGTTTGGTGAAGCACTAGAAGAAGAGTTTAATGAATATGCTCGAAAAATTATTGATAATGCCAAGCGTCTTGGTGAATCCTTGAAAAATGAAGGATTAAAGCTTGTTTCTGATGGCACAGACAATCATTTACTACTATTAGATACACGCTCTGTGAATCTAACAGGAAAAGTGGCTGAGCGTGCGTTAGATGATATTGGTATTACTGTTAATAAAAATGCAATTCCGTTTGATCCAGAAACACCATTTGTGACAAGTGGTATCCGAATTGGTACAGCAGCTGTCACTTCACGAGGCTTTGGTTTAGAAGATATGGATGAAATTGCTTCTATTATCAGTCTTGTTTTGAAGAATGTCGAAAATGAAGAGAAACTTGAAGAAGCATCTAAGCGAGTGGAAGCTCTATCGAGTAAATATCAATTATACGCAGAGTATTAAGAAACGAAGCCGTCCTAACTTTTAGGGCGGCTTTTGCTCTATTTTTCCAACCGAAGTCTGACTTCTTATAATTTATTGAAGTCTTCCTGCTTTTTCTGTAGAATGGGTAGAAGTGTCAAGATGTCTGGTCTGAAATGACCGAGAAAATAAGGAAAAAATCCACCCAAAAGAATAGGAGCGACTAATATGGCAAAAGTATTTGTTTTTGATCATCCGCTAATTCAACATAAAATCGCATACATACGTGACGTGAAAACGGGCACGAAGGAATTCCGTGAACTAGTTGACGAAGTCGCAACATTGATGGCTTTTGAAATTACTAGAGATCTACCTCTTGAGGAAGTAGAGATTGAAACGCCAGTAAGCAAAGCGAAGTTCAAAGTATTATCAGGTAAAAAATTAGGCATTATCCCAATTCTGCGCGCAGGTATTGGAATGGTTGATGGAATATTGAAGCTAATTCCAGCTGCGAAGGTCGGCCACGTTGGTCTTTACCGTGATCCACAAACCCTTAAACCCATTGAATATTACGTGAAGCTTCCAAGTGATTTGGCTGAACGTGAATGCATCGTGGTTGATCCGATGCTTGCTACAGGCGGATCGGCTATTGAAGCCATTGAATCCATCAAGAAGCGCGGCGCAGTTAATATTAAATTCATGTGCCTAATTGCTGCTCCAGAAGGAGTAGAGGCACTTCAAAAGGCTCACCCTGATGTGGATATCTTCATTGCTGCCCTGGATGAAAAGCTAGACGACCATGGTTATATTGTTCCAGGTCTTGGGGATGCTGGAGACCGTCTATTCGGAACAAAATAAGTGCGGAGGTGAAAAAATGATCAAACCAATTAAGGTTATGACGATTTTTGGGACAAGACCGGAAGCTGTGAAAATGGCTCCTTTAGTGCTTGAATTTCAAAAACATCCAGATTATTTCACCCCCATCGTGGCAGTCACCGCTCAACACCGGCAAATGCTTGATCAGGTGTTGAACTTATTTTCAATTAAGCCTGACTATGATCTTAACATTATGAAGGATCGTCAAACCCTTGCTGATATCACAACACGAGGACTAAGTGGCTTGGACAAAGTAATGAAAGAAGCTAATCCTGATATCGTGCTCGTGCATGGAGATACAACAACGACATTTGTTGCGAGTCTTGCGGCTTTTTATAATCGAATCAGTGTCGGTCATGTTGAGGCAGGTCTGCGGACGTGGAATAAACTCTCTCCCTATCCGGAGGAAGTAAACAGACAGCTGACAGGGATTATCGCTGATCTGCATTTTGCACCTACTGATCTTGCAGTAGAAAACCTGAAGCTCGAAAACAAAACAGAAAACATATTTGTGACTGGTAATACTGCCACAGATGCGTTGAAAACAACTGTTTCCGAAAGCTATTCGCATCCGATTCTAGATCAGATCGGCAGTGAACGCTTAATTTTAATGACGGCTCATCGCCGCGAAAATATAGGGCAGCCGATGCGGAATATTTTTAAAGCAGTGAAACGCATTTTGGCTGAACAGGATGATATTCAAGTGATTTATCCTGTTCATTTGAATCCTGCTGTCCGTGAACTTGCAGAAGAAATACTTGGAAATGATCCGCGAATACATCTTATCGAACCACTTGATGTTCTTGATTTCCACAATTTCGCTGCAAGGGCACATTTAATAATGACGGATTCAGGCGGCATACAGGAAGAAGCACCGACTCTTGGCGTTCCCGTTCTCGTTTTACGAGATACCACCGAACGACCAGAGGGAATATCGGCGGGAACCTTGAAACTTGCCGGCACGGATGAAGAAACCATTTTCAATTTAGCAATGGAACTCTTGACCGACCAGCACGTTTACCAAAGTATGGCCCATGCTTCCAATCCATATGGGGATGGAAATGCTTCCGTAAGAATTGCAGAAGCCATCCGCTATTACTTTAAACAAACCGATACAGCACCCGAACCGTTTCGGGTGGAAGAAAAAAAGGAAAAGTCACACTGATTTTTTCAAAAGGCTGTCGAGAAACCCCTCGGCAGTCTTTTTTCTATTTAGCGAAGGCTCGGCCTTCCGCACACAGTTTAACTCGTTTTCGCACATAAATAAGCCCCAAGCGCACATAAAGGAGGCCGCTCCGTACAATATTCCCGCTGTTCCGCACAGAACGACTGGGAGAAGCCTGAAACATCTCAGGCTGTAGCAACCAAAGATCCAAGCTTAGAGACACATTTTCAACAACCCCTCCAGGACACAAAAAGCCTTCCGCACACAAAAGAGGCTGAAGCGCACAGTTTAACTCGTTTCCGCACATAAATAAGCCCCAAGCGCACATAAAGGAGGCCGCTCCGCACAATATTCCCTCTGTTCCGCACAGAACGACTGGGAAGGAACCCGAAATCCCTCAGCTGCATAGGTCAAAAGCGGTTTTATTTTCGAAAAAGTGTAACTGTCTATAAAAAAGTTTGGAAATCCACCAAGAACCAAGCTTAATGACACATTTTCAACAACCCCTCCAAGACGTAAAAAAGCCTTCCGCACATAAATAAGCTCCGAGCGCACATAAAGGAGGCCGCTCCGCACAATATTCCTGCTGTTCCGCACAAAACGAATGTCGAGGAGTGCAAAACACTTCAAATTTGTGAAAAACTGTAGCTTATCTAAAAAAAGTTTCTCATTCCACAACCCACACTCCTAGATAATTTAGTTTAGACATGAATAGCCTTCTCTATCTGTGAAACCCTAACAAAAAAACGGGGTGTTGCATGTTGAAGAAGGTTTTGTCTCTAATCCTTGTAGGATTCATCCTGACACAACCGATTGTGTCGGCAGAAGAGGAGCTGCCTCTCCTCCAGAAACAGACGAAGGCGATTGTGACAACAAGTCATCCTGTTTCTAAAAAACAAGTTAATCAATTTCTAGCTGATTACCCATCTCTAAAGTTGAGAAATGTATATAAACATGCGTTAACAGGTTTCTCTGTTTCAGGCAGGGAAGGGGACCTTATAAAGCTGAAAAAGGAGAAGGGAATCGATCTGGTTGAGGAAGTGACGGTGTATCGGGCGGAGCTTAATGAAAGCATTCGGTTCATTGGCAGTGATGAGGCGCGGACTTTTTTTGACAAGAATCATCAACGGGTAACCGGTAAGGATGTAAAGGTTGGAATTATTGATACGGGAATTGATTATACCCATCCGGATTTAGTCCAGTCTTACAAAGGCGGGAAGGATTTGGTTGATGGCGATAATGATCCGATGGAAACGAAGGAACCAGCCGATCAGGCGACACTTCATGGGACACATGTTGCTGGTATTATTGCAGCTAATGGCAAAATGAAGGGGGTTGCTCCACAAGCCGAAATTTATGCGTATCGAGCGCTTGGACCTGGTGGGGCGGGCGATACAGAACAGGTCTTGGCAGCCATTGATGCGGCTATCGAGGATGATGTCGATGTTTTGAATCTATCGTTAGGCAATAATATCAATGGCCCTGATCTGCCTATATCAATGGCTCTAAACAAAGCTGTAGATAAAGGAATTGTAGCGGTCACCTCAAATGGAAACTCTGGACCTAATGTATGGACAGTCGGTTCACCTGGAACAGCAGAAAAAGCGATTTCGGTCGGTGCGTCTACACCGCCGTTAAAGGTTGCTTATGCTGCCTGGGGACTGGGAGAGAGCAAAGATAAATCTCCCTTACTTGCATTTCAAGGTTCTAAGCCTTGGGAATTAACGTATAGTCAGGAAATTATAGATGGAGGAACCGGAAAGCCAAAGGAACTTAAGAAGGTGAAAGGGAAGGTTGCATTGGTGGAACGCGGTACGACAACCTTCTCTGAAAAAGCAAAAAATGCCGAGAAGGCGGGAGCCATCGGTGTCATTATCTATAACAATACAAAAGGCAGCTTCATGGGATTAATTGAAGAAGGTGTAAAGATTCCGGTCGTTTCTATTTCGAAGAAAAAGGGAGAATCACTGATAAAAGCTGCGGAAAAAGGAAAGGGAACCATGGCGAACTTTACCTATAGAATGGAACAGGATTTGTTGGCAGAATTTAGTTCGAGAGGTCCTGTCACGGTGACGTGGGGCATCAAGCCGGATATTCTTGCGCCTGGAGTTGGAATTGATAGCACCGTTCCCTCTGGATACCTCAGTCTACAGGGAACAAGTATGGCTGCGCCGCATGTTGCTGGAGCGTGTGCACTGCTTCTCCAAATACACCCTGATTGGACACCAAAGCAAATTAAGTCAGCATTGATGAGTACCTCGAAACCATTGAAGAACGAAAAGGGGATGCTCTATCGAACCTTTGAACAGGGAGCAGGCCGCTTACAGATTAGGGAGGCGCTGGAAGCTGACACGCTGCTTGAACCAAGTTCAATGGCGTTCGGTTTGTTTACGAAGAAGGAGGGCATTGACGAACACGAACAGAAATTCGTTGTCCAAAACACGAGTGATAAAGTAAGGAAGTACTCGTTTGTTGTTCCGCCAAAGGAAAATGGGTTGATATGGGATTTACCAGCTTCGTTTAAAATCAAACCAGGGGGTAAGAAGGAAATAGTCTTAGGCCTTCAAATCAATCCTTCACAGCTAAAAACAGGAATCTATGATGGATACTTAACGTTATTGGAAGCAGGAAAACGAATCAGCCTACCCTTTTTGTATGTAAAGGAAGAACCTAATTACCCAAGAGTTATGGGGTTTGACTTCGGTCCTGCAGAGACAAAAGGTATGTACCATTATGAAGTGTACCTTCCAAGAGGTGCAGACGATTTTGGAATTGCTTTATATGAAGCAGATAGTTTTCGTTATATGGGTCTTATCGACCGTGCTGAACAGGTACCACAGGGAATGATTAAGAAAGAAGTGAAAAAATCAGATCTCCCGCCGCCGGGAACGTATCATGCAATTATCTTTGCCAGAAGAGCTGGTCAAGAAGATCAAATTGAAACTCAAATCGTCATAAATTAACAAATAAACATCATTTTTCTTGCATGTCAATAGAAATTAGTAACCAAATTGTGAACAATTAAAGAACGATGTATAAGTAGCTTGTTTTTTCACGAACGACGCATTGACATTAATTGTAGGCTATTGTATGCTAACAAAGGATGTCGAATGAGAGGGTTTTCAGACTCTTTTATACATTTAAAAACCCACTATGCAAATTGGACAACGTGGTTGTCTTCCACACTCAATCGCGGCGATACAGTCATTTATCGCAGCCCGTTTCGAAGAGGGCTTTGTCAGCGATCTTTTCTCAATTAGTCGGATCAACGCTTGATACCGAGCTGCCGTATAATAATCGGCCTTCTATTTAGGACTTGCAGGGATGCAATGCTCCACTCAGCAAAAAATCATTTTCAGGAGATTAAAAACACCATGCCAGAAGTTACAATTGTATTCAAAAGGCAGAGTAAATATATGATTTATCTCTTGGCGATTTTTGTATTGGGCTGGGGATTTACAAGTTACCAAGCTGTATTTGCAGGGCTTTTACTTGGGACTAGCTTAAGTTTGTATAACTTATGGCTGATAAATCAAAAAATGAAGAAATTCAGTCAAGCACTTGATGAAGGTACCAAAATTAAATCACTTGGAACAATGACTAGGTTTGCGTCAGCAGGGTTAGCCGTTATTATTGCGCTGGAGTTTTCAGAGCATTTCCATATGATTAGTGTCGTATTGGGATTAATGACAGCTTATTTTGTCATTATTATAGATTTTTTCATCCACTTAAAACGTTGATCGCAGGGGAAGAGAGGTGAATATAGTTGAATCATGAAGCGCCTATAAGAGAGTTTATGGGTTTATATTTTAACTTGAGTAATGTTCTGATGATAACCATAGCAAGTCTGATAGTATTCATAATTGCTGTGCTTGGTTCGCGTAATTTAGCAATGAAACCAAGCGGAATGCAGAACTTTATGGAATGGATCATGGATTTCGTTAAGAACATGATTAACAGCTCAATGGACTGGAAAACAGGCGGCCGCTTCCAATTACTTGGTATGACGCTGATCATGTACATATTTATCTCGAATATGTTAGGTATTCCATTCGCAATTACAATTGATCATGAACTATGGTGGAAATCACCTACAGCTGATCCAGTAGTAGCGATGACGCTTGCAGTTATGATCCTAGGATTAACACATTATTACGGGATTCAAATGAAAGGCTTCAAGGGATATATGAAATCATACAAAAATCCAATGACATTGATAGAGGAGTTTTCCAATACTCTGACACTGGGTCTGCGTCTGTATGGTAACATTTATGCTGGTGAAGTATTGCTTGGTCTGTTAGCGGGATCGCTTGCAATGACTGGCGCATTTGGATTAATTGGCGCCATAGTACCAACTGTAGTTTGGATGGGTTATAGTATTTTCGTTGGTGCTATCCAATCATTTATTTTCGTTACGTTAACAATGGTTTATCTGTCTCACAAAGTCAGCTCAGACCATTAATTATAAGTTCATTATGAACTAAATAATAAAAAAACTTATACATTTTTAAGGAGGATATTTTATAATGACAGGTTCAGTAGGTCTTCTTGCAGCAGCAATTGCAATTGGTTTATCAGCACTAGGTGCAGGTATTGGTAACGGTCTTATCGTTTCAAGAACAGTAGAGGGTATCGCACGTCAACCAGAAGCACGTGGTATTCTTCAAACTACTATGTTTATCGGTGTAGGTCTTGTTGAGGCTATGCCTATCATCGGTGTAGTTATTGCGTTTATCGTTTTAGGTTCATAATAGAAAGTTTAGATGTTCAAAAATGGCGAAGATCGTTCCATGTGAACCTTCGCCTTTCCTTTATGCCCACAATCCTGTTTTATAAACAGGTTAGTTCGATGTTTTATCAAGTGAAACTTGTGAAGGGAGTGAACCAAGCGTGTTAACAAGCGGTTTTGTACTCGGAGAAGCCCTATTTACTGGCGGCGATGTTTTATTCCAATTAGTTATGTTTATTGTACTGTTAGCGTTGCTTAAGAAATTTGCATGGGGCCCATTAATGGGAATCATGGTACAACGTGAAGAACACGTTGCAAATGAAATCAGTGCAGCTGAAGAAGCAAGAACAGATGCAAAAAAACATCTTGAAGAACAACGTGAGCTTTTAAAGCAATCACGTGTTGAAGCAGCTCAATTAATTGAAAATGCTAAAAAACAAGGTGAAGCTCAACGTGAGGATATTGTTATCAATGCACGCACGGAAGCTGATCGTATTAAAGAAGCGGCAAAACGCGAAATTATACAGGAAAAAGAAAAAGCTGTTACAGCATTACGCGAACAAGTGGCTTCACTTTCTGTATTAATTGCTTCTAAAGTAATTGAAAAAGAACTATCAGAAACAGATCAAGAAAAACTGATTAGTGATTACATTCATGAGGCAGGAGAAGAGCGATGAGCGATTTAGCTGTAGCCAAGCGATATGCCGTAGCTCTTTTTCAGATTGCCAAAGAGCAAAACCTTCTTACTCAAATGGAAGAGGAGCTCCAAGCAATTAAACAAATCTTTTCAGAACAGAAGGATCTCCTAGCATTTCTAGAACATCCAAAACTGTCGAAAAGTGCAAAAAAAGAAGTCATTGCGAACTCTTTTTCTAAGCTTTCCGAACCAATTATAAACACACTATTCATCATGCTTGAAGGTCATCGTACTGGAGAGATTAAGTTGATGGCAGAAGAGTTTATTCAACTGGCTAATGAGGAAAACTCGATTGCAGAGGCTACTGTTTACACAGTACGTCCACTTACTGACACTGAGCGCGAAGCTGTATCTACAGCATTTGCAGCGAAGGTTGGAAAAAGAACGCTAAAAATAAACAATATTGCTGATAGCAGCATTATCGGCGGTATCAAGTTACAAATTGGCAACCGCATCTTTGATGGCAGTGTCAGTGGAAAACTTGATCGTCTTAGCAAACAATTATTAAGTTAATATTCACAAGACAGGGGTGAAGTTCATGAGCATCAAAGCTGAAGAAATCAGTGCGCTGATTAAAAAGCAGATTGAAAACTATCAGTCGGAAATTAATGTAAGTGATGTAGGTACAGTTATCACTGTAGGTGATGGTATCGCACGCGTACATGGTTTAGATAATGTTATGTCTGGTGAGCTTGTTGAATTCGCAAATGGATCGATGGGTCTTTCCCAAAACCTTGAAGATAATAACGTAGGTGTTGTTATCCTTGGACCATTCCGTGATATTCAAGAAGGCAGTGAAGTACGCCGTACAGGACAAATTATGAGAGTACCAGTAGGGGACGAGCTAATTGGCCGCGTTGTTAACCCGCTTGGACAACCGTTGGATGGCTTAGGCCCAATCGCAACAACTCAAACACGTCCAATTGAAAGCCCAGCAACAGGCGTAATGGACCGTAAATCAGTTCATGAACCATTGCAAACAGGTATTAAAGCGATCGATGCTCTTGTGCCAATCGGCCGTGGACAACGTGAGTTAATTATCGGTGACCGTCAAACAGGTAAAACATCTGTTGCAATCGATACAATCCTTAACCAAGCAGACCAAAACATGATCTGTATCTATGTAGCTATTGGACAAAAAGAATCAACTGTTCGTGGAACTGTTGAAACTCTTCGTAAAAATGGTGCACTAGATTACACAATCGTTGTTTCTGCTTCAGCATCACAACCAGCACCATTACTATACCTAGCTCCTTATGCTGGTGTAAGTATGGCTGAACACTTCATGTTTGAAGGCAAACATGTGTTGATCGTGTATGATGATCTTTCAAAACAAGCGTCGGCATACCGTGAATTGTCCTTGCTGCTTCGCCGTCCACCAGGTCGTGAAGCGTTCCCAGGGGATGTATTCTATCTTCACTCCCGTTTACTGGAACGTGCAGCTAAGTTAAATGATACATTGGGTGCAGGTTCAATTACAGCACTTCCGTTCGTTGAAACACAAGCTGGAGATATCTCTGCTTACATTCCAACAAACGTAATTTCTATTACTGACGGCCAGATCTTCCTTCAATCTGACTTATTCTTCTCAGGTGTACGTCCAGCGATTAACGCCGGTCTTTCCGTATCACGTGTAGGTGGATCAGCACAGATTAAAGCAATGAAAAAAGTTGCCGGCACACTACGTCTTGACCTTGCTGCATACCGTGAGCTTGAAGCATTCTCACAATTCGGTTCAGATCTTGATAAAGCAACTCAAGCAAAACTTAACCGTGGAGCACGGACTGTTGAGGTTCTTAAACAAGACCTAAACAAACCGATTAAAGTTGAAAAACAAGTTATGATTCTTTATGCATTAACAAAAGGATTCTTAGATGATATTCCGGTACAAGACATTCTTCGCTTTGAAGAAGAGTACTTTGTATTCTTAGATCGTTCACATCCGGGATTATTAGATCATATTCGTACGACTAGCAATCTTCCTGAAGATGATGCGATCGTTGCTGCGATTAACGAATTCAAAAAGAACTTCGTTATCTCTGAATAATTTGGTCTAAATAATTTTAAGGGTGGTGAGAATCAATGGCCTCTTTACGCGATATAAAATCTCGTATTACATCAACGAAAAAAACTAGCCAGATTACCAAAGCTATGCAAATGGTATCGGCTTCTAAAATGAACCGCGCTGAAGCAAATGCAAAAGCGTATGGTCCTTATATGAATAAGATTCAAGAAGTTGTGGCAAGTATTGCCGGCGGCAGTGCGGATGCAGCTCATCCAATGCTAGTATCACGCCCAGTAAAGAAAACCGGTTACCTTGTTATTACATCGGATCGCGGTTTGGCTGGTGCGTATAACAGCAGCGTGTTACGTCACGTTTTAAGAACGATCCAAGAACGTCACAAATCTGCTGACGAGTATATCATTATCGCAATCGGAAGAGTCGGCCGCGACTTCTTCATCAACCGTAAAATGAATGTTGAGCTTGATGTAGTTGGCGTACCGGATCAACCTAATTTTGCTGATATCAGTAATCTTACAAAGTCTGCAGTGGACATGTTCCAAAATGGACTTTGTGACGAACTGTATATGTACTATAACCATTATGTCAGTGCGATAATGCAAGAAGTAACTGAAAAGAAAATTCTTCCTTTGGCAGATGTGAAAGCTGCATCTGGTAAATTGACTTCGTATGAGTTTGAACCGAATGCGGAAGAAATCTTGGAAGTATTACTTCCTCAATATGCAGAAAGCTTAATCTTCGGTGCATTATTAGATGGTAAGGCCAGTGAGCACTCCGCTCGTATGACTGCCATGAAGAATGCCACAGATAACGCTTCTGAATTAATTGATTCACTTTCTCTTCAATATAACCGTGCAAGACAAGCAGCCATCACTCAGGAAATTACTGAGATTGTCGGCGGAGCTGCGGCACTAGAATAGTAAATAATAGAACGGAAAAGTATTGATGACTTGCTTTCCGTTCCATACTTCAATAAAGTCGTCATAAGTTTGCAAGGAGGGAAAACGATGAATATAGGACGCGTTACCCAAGTTATGGGTCCAGTAGTTGACGTGAAATTTGAAGACGGACAGCTTCCTAAGATCTATAATGCGCTAAGAATTGAAAAAACAGCGTCTGGCACTCCATTAACATTAGAAGTTGCCCTTCAGCTAGGTGATAATACTGTTCGTACAGTAGCTATGTCTTCAACAGACGGTTTAACTCGTGGTGCAGAGACACTTGATACAGGAGCACCAATTTCTGTACCAGTAGGTGAAGTAACACTAGGACGTGTTTTCAACGTATTAGGCGAAAACATTGACCTTGCTGAGCCGCTTCCTGCAACAGTTCGTAGAGATCCGATTCACAGACAAGCACCTACTTTCGATCAATTAACGACAGAAGTGCAAATTCTTGAAACAGGAATTAAAGTAGTTGACCTGCTTGCACCATACATCAAAGGCGGTAAAATCGGTCTTTTCGGTGGTGCGGGTGTTGGTAAAACCGTTTTAATCCAAGAACTTATTAATAACATCGCTCAAGGACATGGTGGTATTTCTGTATTCGCAGGCGTTGGAGAACGTACGCGTGAAGGAAATGACCTTTTCTATGAAATGACTGATTCAGGTGTTATTAAGAAAACAGCAATGGTATTCGGTCAAATGAACGAGCCGCCTGGCGCACGTATGCGTGTAGCTCTAAGTGGTTTGACAATGGCTGAGTATTTCCGTGATGAACAAGGACAAGACGTTCTTTTCTTCATCGATAACATTTTCCGTTTCACACAAGCAGGTTCTGAAGTTTCTGCCCTTCTAGGCCGTATGCCTTCAGCTGTTGGTTACCAGCCAACACTTGCTACAGAAATGGGTCAGCTGCAAGAGCGTATCACATCAACAACTCAAGGTTCAGTTACATCTATTCAAGCAATTTATGTACCTGCGGATGATTACACAGATCCGGCTCCAGCTACAACTTTTGCCCACTTGGATGCAACAACTAACCTTGAACGTAAACTTTCTGAAATGGGTATCTACCCAGCGGTTGATCCATTGGCATCTTCTTCACGTGCACTAAGCCCTGAAATTGTTGGCCCTGAGCATTATGAAGTTGCACGTCAAGTTCAATCAACACTTCAAAAGTATAAAGAACTTCAAGATATTATCGCTATCCTTGGTATGGACGAATTGAACGAAGATGAGAAGCTAATCGTTTCTCGTGCTCGTAAAATCCAGAACTTCCTATCTCAAAACTTCCACGTGGCTGAGCAATTCACTGGTCAAAAGGGATCGTATGTACCTGTTAAAGAAACTGTTAAAGGTTTCCGTGAAATTCTTGACGGTAAATACGATGAACTTCCAGAAGATGCTTTCCGTTTAGTAGGAAGAATTGAAGAAGTTATCGAAAAAGCCAAACAAATGGCGTAATAATGGGACCAAGGAGGGTATGAAATGAAGACGATAAAAGTCAGTGTTGTTACTCCCGATGGCCCAGTATATGATGCAGATGTTGAAATGGTAAGCACAAAGGCAAAAAGCGGTGAACTGGGAATTATGGCTGGCCATGTTCCCATGGTCGCTCCTCTTGATATCGCAGCTGTCCGCCTGAAACATTCAGGCCATACAGATTATATTGCTGTAAGTGGAGGCTTCCTTGAAGTCCGTCCTGATGTGGTAACTATTCTTGCGTTATCTGCAGAAAAAGCTGAAAGTATCGACCTTGGCCGCGCTCAAACCGCCAAAGCTCGTGCGGAAAAATGGCTAGAGGACCAACAAAATAGTACTGACACGAAAAGAGCACAACTTGCTTTAAGACGTGCGATCAATCGTATCAATACTGCAGAACATAAATAAGAAAAACACTCCTCTTTAATAGAGGGGTGTTTTTTTTATCCTTTGTAAAAGATATTGTAAGATTAAATGTAATCGCTTACACTTTATTATGTAGTCTGATTCTATGTATAAAGGCATACATATGATATGGACGACCGTCCACGATTCATACAAAAGAATGAGTCTGGTTTATAAAGCAGGAAATCAACGTTTAATCCAGAATATGTAAGATATATGTTTGCTGAGGAGGACTGTCATGGAAGGTCTATACAGTTACCAGAATAGCTATCTATTTGTATTTGTATTTCTTGTAATCGGTCTCATGCTTCCTGTCGTCGCACTATTTATAGGAAAGTTATTGCGCCCGGATAAACCAAATATCATAAAGGCATCAACCTATGAAAGCGGCATTGAGCCAATACATGATTCAAGAGTTCAATTTAATGTGAGGTATTACTTATTTGGTTTACTTTTCGTCATCTTTGATGTTGAGACTGTATTTTTATATCCTTGGGCAGTTGCCTATGAAAAACTCGGAATATTTTCGTTAATCGAGATGCTGATTTTTGTTTTCATGCTGGGCATTGGTCTAGCTTATGCTTGGAAGAAGAAGGTGTTGAAATGGACATGAACCTTGAACAAATTCCACCAGAAGAAATGGCAGAGCTGCAAAGAAGTGTATTCTTAGCAACGCTCGAACAGGTAAAGGGCTGGGCAAGGAGTAATTCTTTATGGCCAATGACATTTGGGTTGGCCTGTTGTGCAATTGAGATGATGGGGGTAGGAGCCTCTCATTACGATTTGGACCGGTTTGGGTCCATCTTTCGCGCCTCACCAAGGCAATCAGATGTCATGATTGTATCAGGAACTGTGACGAAAAAAATGGCTCCGATATTAAAACGATTATATGATCAAATGCCTGAACCTAAATGGGTTATTGCAATGGGATCTTGTGCGACAGCAGGCGGGCCATACATCCACTCCTATTCAGTCGTAAAAGGTGTCGACCAGATTGTCCCTGTGGATGTCTATATCCCAGGATGTCCCCCAAATCCCGCTGCGCTTATTTACGGGATACATAAACTCAAAGAAAAAATCCGCTATGAGGCAAAGACAGGGAAGAGGGTGATCTAATATGACGAATGACAAAGATCTGGAACAAGCAAAAAAAGAAGCGGCAGCAAAAGCAAAGGCCGCAGCGCTAGCCCGAAAGAAAGCAAAAGAAGAAGAAAAGGCAGGTTCAGAAGAGAATGAAGAGTTGAGTTTAGAAGAACGAAAAGCGGCAGCGGCAGCAAAAGCAAAGGCTGCAGGGCTAGCCC
>NZ_AJTN02000011.1 GCF_000305495.1 Peribacillus psychrosaccharolyticus ATCC 23296
TATTTATGGGTAAAAATACATCTCTTTTGACACAATCATAGAGTCCCTATATTGGGGGAGTTATTAATGAAAAGTCAGAACGAAAATGAAGAGGTACTTACTGGAGGAAATGTCTCAAACGTATCTCGTTTGGGAGAGACTGTTCGACGTGAAGTAAAGCCTGAAAGTAGTAAAATTCATAAACTATTAGAGCATTTGGAAGGTAAAGGTTTTATACACGCACCGAAGTTTTTGGGAATTGATGAAAAGGAACGTGAGATATTATCATTTTTTGAAGGAGAAGCTGGGAATTATCCTTTAAAGAAGTATATGTGGTCTAATGAAGTTCTAAAAGAGATAGCGAAAATGCTTTGTCTTTATCATCAAGCTGTGAGTGATTATCCAATCGAAGATAGTTGGCCTCCAATCGATAACACCCCACAGCCCTTTGAAGTGGTATGTCACAATGATTTTGCTATCTATAACATTATATTTAATCATGAAAAGCCAGTGGGAATCATTGATTTTGATCTAGCTGCTCCTGGTCCAAGACTTTGGGATATCGTCTATACTCTTTATACCTGCGTTCCTTTAAGTAGACTTTATCATACTGAATCTGGAGAGGCCGTTTATTATGAACCATTAATGGATGCTGACCGTATAAAACAAAGAGTTACATTATTTTTTGAATCTTATGGTGTTGAGGGATTGGAAAAAGGTTTTTTAGACATGTTGTTGCTACGAGTAGAAGCATTATGTAAAACGATGCAAAGGAAAGCAGCTGAAGGCGATTTAGCTTTTCAAAAAATGATCGATGAAGGGCATTTTGAACATTATCAAAAGGATCTTCAATTCATTCGTGAACACGGAAAAGAATGGATTTAAAATCGTTTTGAACTAAATAATAGTCATCACGAACTGAGGATTGCTGTCTTTAAGGCAGCTTTTCCTTTTTACAAGCTTAAAAAATAGGAGACACTGTTAAGGGGAAAATATGGAGTCTAAACTAATTATCATACGAGGGAATTCTAGGAGTGGAAAAACAACGATTGCGAAAAGTCTTCAAAATCAATTGGGACATGGAACGTTGTTGGTTCCTCAGGATGTCGTTCGACGTGAAATGTTGAAGGTTCACGATAGAGAAGGAAACCTATCAATTGATTTGATTCGCCAAATTGCGGAATATGGTAAAGATAAATGTGAGTTTGTTATTGTGGAAGGAATCTTGTATAAAAGTCGTTATGGTGAAATGTTGAATAACTTGATTCAGTTCTATAATCATAAATCATATGCGTATTATTATGATTTATCCTTTTAGGAAACAGTCATTCGCCACAACTCTAGTTCGAAAAAGATGGAATTTGGAGAAGATTCTTTACGTGCCTGGTGGAAACCAAATGATTATCTTGGTGTGAATGGAGAAACGATACTGACTAATGATCTGTCACAGAACGATGTTATGAAACTGATTTTAAATCAATTGCAAACATAACAATGGTCGAGTGACTCCGCGCAAAAATGTACAGGCGCTTAATTTATCAACGAAGGAAGTGAATGGTTAAAGGAATAATTTGACTTTTTACTTTGAAAGGAAACGAGGTTAACTTATACATTAAGCCATAAGAAAAACAGATCAAACGATAGTTGTTTGATCTGTTTTTTTTCAACAAAGTACCAACTTAAGCGATTCCCTTGTCATGAATGTTTTGATGACGTGCATAAATCAGGTAATAAAGAACAATGGTACATAAAACGATAACCGCAAGAAGTGCGTATAAGTGACTGTAAGACATAACCGTTATAAAGAGTCCTAATAAATATGGACCGAATCCAATACCAACATCTTGAAATATAGAGAATGTTGCAGTAGATAGACCGATTTTCTCAGTAGGAACAGATTTAATGGAAATAGCTTGGCAGCAAGATTGCATATTTCCGTAGCCAAATCCAATTAATATACTGGCAAGCAGTAAAACAAATCCGCTATGAGCACCACTTAATACAAACAGACCCGCAGCAAATAAAATAAACGCAGGGTACATGATATAATTAGCGCCCTTCTTATCTAATAGACGACCAGAGAAAGGACGTGATATTAGAATAGCTAATGAATACGTAATAAAGAAGAAACTTGCAGTTGCTACTAAATCTAATTCAATCGCGTAAAAATTAATATAAGTTAAAACACTAGAATAACAAAATCCAAGGACTAGCATCACCATTGAAATAGGTAAAGCTTTTGGTTCGATAAAGTTTTTTATTGAAAATGACTCTTTTTCTTTTACAGTTGCAGTGTGTACAGGTTTGGGAATCTTCGCAAATAAACTGAGAAGCAGACTCATAATCCCAATTGAAAGATATAGCACTGGGGTCAAAATATAGAAAAAAGCAAAAAAATAAAAACTAGATAGCTAACTTTTTTGGTGGGTGTATTGCGTGCGGATTTTAAAAATAAAATACTATTGAAAAATAAAACGTACTCAACCCGACCAGATTTGTCAGCGCTAGTTGTTTATAATTAGTTTAACTGTTCAGAATAGTATAATTGTGTTACGATAATTCAGTAAAAAAAGAATAAATTGGAAGAAAAGAGTTGGAGAAAGAACTTGAATAATTTAAACCTTTTAGTAGTTAAGCATAATCAGATGGAGAGTGAACGTATCTTATTACGTCCGATTTCGCTAAATGATGCTGAAGATATGTATGAATATACGTCTGATGAAGAAACGACACGTTTTATTTACGAGCAACATAAAGATTTGGACCAAACTAAAAATTTAATAGCGAATTATTTTGTAAAAGAGCCTATCGGTAAATACGCAATTGTATTGAAAGAAAGCAATAAAATGATTGGCGCTATCGAGTTCAGGGTGCATGAATGGAACAAAAGTGGAGAACTAGGTTTTACCTTAAATAGGCATTTTTGGGGTAAAGGGTACATGACAGAAGCTGGGAAACTTATATTAGGATTAGCCTTCAATGTATTGGGGTTAGAGCGAGTATTTTCAGAACATGAAGTTAAAAATAGTGGTTCTGGAAAAGTATTGATTCGCTTAGGTATGAAATGTGAAGGCATCCTTCGTAAAAACCAAATGATAAAAGGTGTACTAGTAGATAGCGCATATTATTCTATATTAAAAGAAGAATATTTGAATTTTGATAAAAAGGAACAATAGATTAGGTAATCATTTAAGTGTGAATTTTTGTGATGCTAAATCTAATAACGTTTCCACATAAGATTGGGAATACACCGAAGCCACAAAATGTTGTTAAATTAACCTTTTGTGGGTTTTCTGTCACACCCCTTCTATAATATTCGCTGACTCTTGCGCCTATCGCCATAAAAGTTTCTTCCTTTATAGGAAACAAGATGACCACTGCCAATAGGATTCCCGATAAGATAAAGACATTGCGAATGCCAAATACATCTGCAACTATCCAATCGAAAGGGAGGCAAGACCAAAGCTTTCCGTTTCCAAACGCTCCAAAAGTGGTATATACCGTCGATAACCACTCATTTGGACCAAGGTCTGCTGCGGAATGTTCTTAATCTGGCTGGAATCTCGACAAGGAAAGTAAGAATTAGTGCCAGCACTAGAATTCTGTTCAATACAAAGAAGATCGTCACCAGACTGCAGGAAATAGCGCCTAAGAAAATAAGCTGGCTGAGTTTTTGTTCAATCCAATCAGAATATCGCAGACAAAACAGGCTTCCAGATTATCTAGGAGAATTAGTGAACAAGTAGCTTGATGAGAAGTTCTGTAGAGAGTAGAAGCTCTGCAGGGCTTTTCTTTTTCATTAGAACCGAATCAAGTTGAAAGATAATTTATTATATAGGTGATAACGGAAATATTAATTCGTCGTTTGTTTCGGTCAGAAATTTGAATGGGCAAACCACGAGCTAAAACCAAGAGGTTTATGTACAAACAAAGCAATAGAAATATACAGTGATATACCGTACATATTTTTTATTTATGTTGTTTCTTTTTTCTATTATTATAAAAGGTACAAACTGGTCCAACAATCATGAGAAAAATTAAGAGAAAAAAAATAACTTTTTCTGTTACTTCCATCACTAGAAAAGGTCTTATAGATTTATTAATGGAAGTATTTAGGTCAAATCCTAAAAGAATGTCCATGCATAGAGAAAAAACAGTTAAAAAGACGAAGATCAGAGTAGTAATACCGATTATCTTCAATTTTTATCACGCTCCGCTAAACGATACTTCCTTTTTGGCAATAAATTTTTATTATGATTGCTTTTCTTTTTTTTGTTCTTAATAAATGCAATCAAAAGTAACAGAATTGGAATAATTACTTGAAGCGGGAGATGCAAATAGAGGGTAATAATATGAAGCCCTTCTTTAACATGTTCAGAAAAATTACTGGCGATTGTTATGGATAAAATCAGGATAGCTAGTCCTAATGGGAAAGCTAACCGTGCGGATTCTTTGACTTTAAATAAATTGGCTGTTCCTACTACAGATGCATAGAAAAACACACACATTTTAAAAAATATACCGATAACTGATAATAGTATAAAATATACATCTAACCGTTCTAAAAATCCAGCTACCTCAATTGTTTGTATAGTGGAAAGAAGGGGGAAGGGTGAACGGGTAATGTTATTTACACCAAGTACACTAACATTTATGGCCATGACTGAAGCTAAAATGAGTCCGCTGAATCCTATTGCTAATAAACCAATTCGTTTCACTTTTTCGGGTCGATTTAAATAGGGGAGAATCATAGAAAATATAATCACCTCACCAAATGGAAAGTACAGGGTTTGAGTAAATGTCGTTTTTATAACAGGCTTGATACCTTCTTCAAGCACAGGTTCTAAGTTAGAAATTTGTATTATCCCCGAAACAACTATTAAAAAAAGAGCGCTAATCCCAAGTAAAATGATTAGAACAAATAGTAATTCACTTGTTCGCGCTAATACTTCAATACCCTTACGAATTGTATATATAACTAAAAGAACCATCAATGTATTCAAAATAAACAAAGGAGTTTCCCAATAAAAGGCTGTAATTAGCATTTCTCCGAAATCCCTCAACACTCTTGCAGAAAGATATATAAAATAGAGTACGTAAATGAAGGCCAATATTTTCCCCAAAAAACTTCCCATAATTTTTTGTATATATTCAGTTGGAGGTAAGTCTGGATAATATGAGTAGAGACCATGATAGACCAAATATAAGCAAAAACCACCAACCATACCAATCAAAATAGCAAGCCATGCATCCTGATTTACTTCTATTGCAAGAGGTACCAACAAGGCACTACCAAGTTCAAACAAGACAATTAGAATAAATAGCTGATATGCGCTGATTTTTGCCTTTTCCAATGATTTTTCACTCCTTTTTTTTACACTTATTGTTTCATATCTGAAAGATATGAATTGGTTCTAAGACCAGAACGTCGTATAAATGCTTCTACCTTCACATTTACCTTTAAGTTTGGAAAATATGTATCATTCCAATCGTTCTTTATCTTTTTCCATTTTTTTGGATCAGAACGATGAACCACTTCCCCAAATCCAAAAATATCTGATTTGTTTTGCTGCGTTTTTGTAACAGTGTTTTCTAATTGCTTCTTAATTTCTTTTTCTAATTTTTTTCTATATCCAAAATCTCATAAGGATCGGTTAGATCAATTTGTGACCTTACTTCGCGAATATCACCTTCTGCTCGTACATTAACTGTAATGACAGGGAGGCGGTTTTTTGTATCAGCTGAGACTTTTGTATTTTGACGGACCACGTTGTAAGTCAAGGAGTTTTTCTGTTCTTCCGAGTCTACTATCACATCTGTCTGCTGGATTTTATCCAAGATCCATACTACTCCTCTAGACATCTCACCTTGATACCAGTCAACCAACTTTCCTTCTTTAAAAATGGCCAGTCCGTCAGATTCAAGAGTGGTATCCAGTTCAGACTGTTGAATATTTTCGATCTTTTTTCCTTGTTGGATATCTCCTTTTAAGCTAAATCCGCTAATAACTGTTTCTTTCCCTGCAGAGGTTAGAGTAGTAATAACGTCCTGCAAAGTAACTTCCATACTTTCTCCTCTAGCTCTTTCTGTAGCCTGTAAAGTTCCGTTCACTTTCTCGGCTGGAATCTTATCAATGGCAGTCAATGATTTAAGAAGATCACCTGCTTTTGTATGATGGGCTATTACAACCCTTGACGTCATTCGAATTTCTGGATCACGTTCAAAGGCGTCTAAAATATCTGTAATGCCTTCTTCTTTTGCTAACTCCTCACTAATAACAATTAGATTTGCATGTGCGTGATATAGCCTTCTTGAGATTTTAGATGTCGCATGGAAATGTGCTTCCAGAACACTGTCTCCCGTAGCTGAGTAAACGGTAACTGTGGGGCTTTGACCGCTTCCGCCACCTTGAAGTCCTCCTGCTACGTTTCCAGGATTGACAAGTTGAATGGTCTTGACATATTTACCCTCTGCATTTTTATCAATCGCCATTGCAGATATTATCGCTAGTTCATTTAACTCTTTTTGACTCCAACAACCTGAGATGAAAACTGTACTTGTCATAATCAAGAAAAGAAGAATCCATTTATGATTCATTCTGGTCACCTTTTTCCATGTTAGTAGTATTTTTCATGACACGAGTACCAGGAGGCTGTGGTTTCTGATTTTCCCCTTGACTAACCCTATTTTGGCCACTTATCAATCGTGGTCTTTTTTTGTAAGCCCAAATTGGTCTACGGAAAATGGTATCACCTGCTTCCTCGCGGATAAATGGTGCAAGAGGTGACATATAGGGTACACCGAATGAACGTAGACTGCATAAGTGAACTATAAGTAGAATAAACACTAGAATAATTCCATAAAAACCGAATGTGGCTGCACCAACCATAAAAATAAATCTAACCAAACGGGCAGTTATAGCAACTGCATAGGAAGGGGTCGCAAAACTGGCGATTGCTGTCAAAGAGACTACTATTACCATTCCAGGTGACACTATGCCAGCCTGTATTGCTGCCTGTCCAATGACAAGTGCTCCTACTATAGATATAGTGGAACCCATAGCTTTAGGCATGCGAATACTGGCTTCTCTTAAAATTTCAAAAGTTATTTCCATTATGAGTGCTTCTATAAATGCAGGGAATGGAACAGATTCCCTTTGTGCAGCAATAATAATAGCCAATTCTGTTGGAATCATCTCCTGATGAAAGGTAGTAGCTGCGATATATATAGCAGGGCCGACAAGGGATATTAAGAAGATCACAGTGCGTAAAAAGCGAATAGCTGTTGAAATATCAAAACGTTCATAATAATCTTCAACTGATTGAAAAAAATCTATGAATAGGGCAGGTACCAGCAATACAAAAGGAGTCCCATTTACAAAAATGGCAATCTTTCCTTCTAACAAATTACCCGCCACACTATCCGGTCTCTCTGTATGATGAATCGTAGGAAAAGTAGTATTTGTTTGATCTTCTATTAGCTGTTCAATATACCCGGATTCTAAGATGCCATCAATGCTTATTCCTTTTAAACGTTTACGTACTTCTTCTATAATTTCATTCTTTGCGATTCCATTTATATACATAATAGAAACTTCTGTTTTTGTCATTTTGCCAATATTGATGGACTCAACCCATAAATCTGTATTGTTAATTATTCGACGAACCATGGCTGTATTTGTCTCTATTGACTCGTTAAACGCTTCTTTAGAGCCTCGAATAGAAACATTTGTAGTAGATTCCTGAACAGACCGTCTCTGTCCACCCTGTGTACTCGCACATATCCCTTTGCTTAGTCCATCGATGAGCGTAATAGTTTCACCCGACATTAATGCCGTAAATAGTTTTTCCCAGTCATTAACTACTTTGATTCCGCCTACAGCAACAACATCTTCGGTGAGAACTTCTAACACATCTTGTGGTTTGAGCTTTTCACTTAAATTTTGGTTATTTATTATTGATTCGATTACAAAATCGTTAACTGATTGATTGTCAACCATTCCTTTTACATATAAAATGGCTATTTTCATCTTGGAGTTATGACAAATTTTTAACTGGCGGATTACGATATCTGAACTGTTTCCTGTTTTTTGTTTAATGACTTCAAGATTCTTGGACAAGGATTTTTCGATGAGGTTCGGTAGTGTCTTATTAGTTTGATTTTGATTGTTTAACTCTTGAATCTTTCTATCATTTTTCTGTTTCTTTCGTTTTAAAAATGAAAACATAGTTCAAATACCTCAAATACCTTTCTTTTCAACCTATTCTGTTCAAGATAGACCCTTTTTAAACAGTATGAAAAAAGATTAGTCATGTGGATGAAAAAATTCGGAGGTGGAGGAATATGTTTGAAAAAAAATTAGCACTTCATGAAACTTTGGAATTTCATTAAGTGATAAATTTTAAGACATTATGTTTACTTAAATCTAAAATGATGCAAGGTATTGTTTTGACCAAGATCTAAAAGCATTAATGGAGAAGGACGTAAAACAATCTATACCAGCTTTAACTGTAGCTATTAAACTATATTCAAGTTCTGAGTTAAAATAATTGGAGGTCGGTTCGTATGAATGACTATTTAGATCCTATAAATTCTGTTGGCATGCCTGAACTTACTGATTCAGGGATAGCCCTTGAATTTTTGTTATCAGCAAAAACTGGGGTTAGAACTCTTTCAATTGCATTGACAGAAGCAGCAACACCTACAATTAGAAAGTTATTACAGGAACAACTTGATGTAACCATTAGTTTATATTTCGAAATTGCAGATCTCATGATGAAAAAACAATGGTTAAACCCATATGATTTGGAACTTCAAAAACAATTGGATATAAAATCAGCTCAAAATGCATTAGATATAGCTAATTTAAATCTCTTTCCGGGCGTTACAAATCGGAAAAACCAGCCTCCACCCCTTGGATAGGCATGACGAAGGAATGAAAGGGCATATTAAGACCCGTTGAGACATGGGAGGGAAAGCCTCCAGGGGCAGCGTGGAGAATGTGCGCAGTATATGTAATAATATGGGATTTTCGGAGTTCCGTGCGGAGGGCTTAAAGACAAATCTTGGAACAGTTATAATGCATTCCCATTAGGTGACATCTTCCAACGAAATGTGAATATTAGGACAGGTCAAGCTCCAGTAATTCACTACATGCCGCATATATATAATTTAATTGCAGAAGGTAAGGTTTGCTCCTGCTTTCAAATGGGCAAACCCATTTCTATTTACAATAATCAATCGATTATATTTTTCATCTTCGTATATATCTTTAACCAAGTGTGATTCTTTAGCAGTTCTATATTTTGATCAATTTTTCGAGTATCCAAGGATTATTATTACCGACTCCTGAGGAAAAAAGGCCTAAAAAAATCTAACATAGCTTAATTATCCCCCTGAATATTTCTTTAAAAATCAGTTTATATTTTGGCTTAAAATGAATTTCTATTGTTTGTTGGGAGTCCTCATTCAGAACCCTTTGAAGTACACTTGAAGATTAAAGCCCCTGAAGATGAATTCAATCATTTATACCAACTGAGATTAAAGCTTTATTAAACCAAATTGATGATTCACTTTATTTCATGAAAGAGGTTTATCTATTTCAATTAATATGGTAAAGTACCAATGTGTTAAACATCGGATGTTTGGAGGTTTCTGGATGAAATTAAATAAAACTACGCGTTTATCTCTAGTAGAACAGGTCACTACGCAAATTGGATCTTTGATAGAATCAGGGCAATGGCCTGTTGGTTATCGTATTCCTGCTGAACCTTATTTAGTTGAAGAACTTGGTGTCAGCCGTAATACGTTAAGGGAGGCAATCAGGGCTTTAGTTCATTCTGGTCTTTTAAAGACAAAACCTGGTGATGGGACCTTTGTTATTTCCTCAAGCATTTTAGGGGTGGCTCTTCAAAGGCGTCTTAAAGAATCTAATTTGTTGGAAACTCTGGAAGTGCGTCACGCACTAGAACGGGAAACTGCATTATTAGCGGCTGTAAGACATACGACAGCCGATTTAGAAAATATTAAATTGAATTTGGCTGAATGTGAAGGATCTGCTCTAGTGAACGACTATGCTGCTTTTATTGAAGCAGACATTAAATTGCATAGATCCATTGTGAAAGCAGCACATAATCAGTTACTAATGGATCTATATGAACATGTAGCAGAATCTGTTCGATTATCTATAGGAAATATGATAACTAACTATCAACCAATTCCACACAGTAACCTTGTACACGCAATTATAGAAAAAAAACCGGAAGGCGCGGCTGCTGCTGTTGATGAGTATATTCAACAATTTAAAGATAGAATTCAAGCTACAATGGAGGATCCACAATGAAATCAACAGGAAGCAATAGCGTGATGGATATTAAATCTGAACCCTCAAAAGTAACTACTCTTCTTCTTATTATTGGGATTATTTTTATTGCTACAAATCTTAGATCCCCTCTAACCTCCGTAGGTCCCTTAATTGGAATGCTTCGAGATAATTTAGGAATTTCTAATACAGTACTAGGTTTAATTACAACCATTCCTTTATTGGCTTTTGGAGTATTTTCTTCTTTATCACCGAAACTGGCTAGGCGTGTGGGGATGGAACGTTTATTGTTCTTTTCCTTAATTATACTTACAATCGGTATTATCGTGCGATCCGTAGGGGGTGAAACCATGTTATTTACAGGAACGATTTTGATAGGCTTAGCAATCTCTGTATGTAACGTTTTACTGCCCAGTTTAATAAAACGCGATTTTGAACAAAATGTTGGTTTAATGACAGGTGTTTATTCGGTATCCATGAATTTATGCGGCGCAATTGCTTCAGGAATCAGTGTACCGCTTGCTACCAAAGAGAATCTAGGATGGAACGGTGCCCTTGGTGTTTGGGCGATACTTTCCTTCATTTCTATTTTTCTTTGGTTACCACAATTGCGGAAAATTCGTATAGCCAAATCTATAGATGAAAATAAGGTGAAAAGTACGGATTTTAATATTTGGAAATCACCTATTGCATGGAATGTAACATTTTTTATGGGCCTTCAATCATTAATATTTTACGTATCAGTGGCATGGCTCCCTGAAATTTTAATTCAAAAAGGAATCAGCGCTGCTAGTGCAGGCTGGATACTATCATTAATGCAACTTGCTATTTTGCCTATTACTTTTTTTGTTCCAATCTTGGCCGGCCGTATGTCAAATCAACGTATTTTAGTTGTTATGACATCAATACTATATCTGTTAGGGATTTTCGGATTGCTTTACGGAGGCTATCTGATTATTATTCTATCGGTAATTCTAATTGGCATCGCAGTGGGCAGTAGTTTTAGCCTTTCTATGATGTTCTTCAGTCTACGAACTAAAACGGCCCATCAATCAGCAGAATTATCAGGTATGGCACAGTCCATAGGATATCTTCTTGCAGCTATTGGTCCCGCTCTTTTTGGAATACTGCATGTCATCACGAATGGCTGGACAGTACCTTTATCGATGATTATGATTGCGACCATTCTACTCCTCATCTCAGGTTTAGGTGCAGGAAGGGATGCATTTATTGGACTAGAAAAAGGAAAATAGAGAAAAAGACTCATATTAACGTTTTAGCGTTCCTGATATGGTTGGGATGCCATTTTCGTGCCCTAATTACAAACAAAGAATAGGTTCAAATCTAACCAACTGGTAATACGCAGTGGGAGGCGACAGGGTTGACTATTAGAGAAATAATGTGTTTGCTCAATGGGAATTATTCACAGCGGTATTATAAGAATGAATTATATGCTTTTTGAACCGACTAAGAGAGTAAGAGAATAACGTAGAAACGTTATCGCCAGTACCAATTACACACAAGTGAACGTGATTACACAATTTTAATGTATTTCATAAAATGGCGATGAAGATGTTAGTATCAAAGCATGTGGAGGAAGACATTGAGTTGGTTTATCAGGAGGAGAGAAATCCCTTTTATCCTATTAATAATCACTTGCTCTATTACAAACGATTCATAAAAGTTATTATATGAATCAATGTTGGGATTGCCACTAACCAACTTTCACGGTCTATTTTGGACTTGCGTCCTCGTTTTTTCGGTTCAGCTTTAGGCTGTTCGTCTTTTAAAGGCGCTTTATCACAAGCTTCGAAATGTGTGGCATCAATGGCCACTGTATCATCTGAGATAAAACCTTCCGTAATGGAATGATAAACCAGAGAATTCTGAGCCTTTTCAAGCACATTGGATTCACTCAACTTGGTTAAGAGTCTAGAATAAGCTGCCTCAGATGGCGTCTTGTCTGAGACTAGGAATCCACATTCTAACTTAAATAAGAAATCTTGATTTAACCGTTTAATTAAGTTTTTTATCGTAGGAATTCTTTCAACAATTCGAACACACATAGAGATGGTCATGGCGGCATAGTTAAGTTCGACAGATGCTCCAAATCGTGATTTTTTGTTCACTTCGCGGTAAAATCAAGTCCAGATCAATCGCTGAAATAATGGCTTCATAACGTTGGGTAGGTTCTAAATTAAAAAGTTCTTGCAGGTCAAATAGGCTTCCTTGTCGTATACTAGTCATAGGGAGTCTTCCTCCAGTCTTAGAGTTTGTTCGTCACTTACTCATTTCGACATTTTGGGGAGGAACTCCTTTTTTTGCGTTTCAAAACCCTTGGGGCTCTAAGTGTCAAATTTATGAAATCGTCTCAGGTATAAAAAATATATATTTAAAAATGGCATACAGAGTACGTATCTTGTGCTATTAATTTGCAAGGTGTATTATGGTTTAGGTACTTATGTTAAGGAGGCACTATGAAAAAACTTTCGCGAACAAATACAGCCTTACTACTTACATTTCTTGTGATTGTGTGGGGCGTCAATTGGCCATTATCTAAGATGGCACTGAATTATGCACCACCAATATTATTTGCCGGAATTAGAACTATTTTGGGTGGTCTAATTTTACTTATTTTTGCACTTCCGAGATATAAAAGTCTTCGCTTTAAAGAAACATGGCATTTTTACCTAATTTCTGCTTTTCTTAACATTATTCTCTTTTACGGCCTTCAAACGGTAGGTCTTGGTTATGCCCCAGCAGGATTGTTTTCGGCTATTGTATTCATTGAGCCAGTTTTACTTGGGATTTTCTGTTGGATTTGGCTTGGAGAATCGATGTATGGATTAAAAATCATTGGATTAATTCTTGGTTTCGCAGGTGTTGCGATTATTAGTGGAGGAGGATTTACAGGCGATATTTCAGCTATTGGTATTATTCTGGCCCTTGGATCTGCATTATCCTGGGGATTAGGCACGGTTTTTATTAAGAAAACAGGTGATCGTGTTGATTCAATTTGGCTGGTTACCTTACAACTTATTATGGGCGGTCTTTTGTTATTAAGTGTGGGTACCAGTGTTGAGAGTTGGTCAAATATTCAGTGGGAAATGCCGTTTATAACAAATTTACTATTCATTTCTACCTTTGTAATTGCATTTGGGTGGCTCGCCTTCTTCACACTTATCGGTTCAGGAGAAGCCAGCAAAGTAGGATCATTCACTTTCCTAATACCGCTTATTGCAATCCTTTGCAGTTCTTTCTTTTTACAAGAACAGGTTACACTAAATGTAATAGTTGGTCTTTTATTTATCTTGATTAGTATTTTGTTTGTAAATATAAAGCTAAAATCACAGACGGTACTCGAATCAGGTTTATAATAAAAAATGTACTCTGTTCTTCTTCGTAACTAGAAAATGTAATTTTTATTGTTAAAAATGATAGGGCCAACCTGTTACATTGGTTGACCTTATTTTAATATTAAAAATACTAACGAATACCCATTGGTTATAGGTGTAAATTAGAAAGTTGATAAAGACCAGGTTGAAATGTTTTCGAATGATATAACTGATTGGTTAACTAAAAAATCTTTTATTTGTGATACGTTTTTACTTTCTTTTATATATTTAAGGTGATATAGAGAATGATAAATCAATAACAGTGAATAGTGAACAACATTGCAGCTGTTATTGGAAAATACATAGATAAAAGAGAGACAAATGTTAACTGCTGAAAATTAGATTACAGTTATAAAAGTTTTTATCTCTAGGTATGGATTATGGTTAAGTAAGAAATTTGATAATCCATTTCCCTCTTTGGATACAAAGAGAGTAGTAAAAGATTTTAGTAAAAATTTTTCTCAACTATCGGATGAAGATAATGGGTTATTAATGATTTTAATATCTTTTAATGATTAGTTACAGTTAGTTACGTTATAAGTAGATGGTTTTTCAAAACAAATAAAAATGCTGCAAAGAGCTATTTTTGGCAAAAAAAACCACCTTATATGGAAATAAGGTGGTCAGTTTGTAGACAAAAGGGGTTCGGAATGTTTAAATTCCGAACTCCTTTTGATATTTTCTTGGATAATTTACGAATCAAGGAGTTAAGTATCATTATGGCAATACTTATGTTGATAATTATTATCGTTAAACTGCCATTTATTTATAATAGATTATCGAATAAAATGCATAGCGAAATGCACAATCATTATAATTTGTGGGAGCATCCGATAAAAGAGGTTCTATTTTTAGAAGATGATGATGTGGTTATGAAGCTTGATATTAATAAGGACTCTGAACTCATTAATCAAAATGCGGGCGAAGTAATATCCAGAGGGATTGACATAAATATCTTGTTCATTAAAAGTGGAGAAACAAAAATCAGGAAGAAATTATCCAAGCATGAGCTTAAACTTGGGGATAAACTTTTTTTATATGGAAACAAAAAAGAAATTGAAGAAAACTTTTCAAAAGAGATAGAAGTAATGAACAAGAATAACGGTTCCCTGGAATAAAAAGGTCCGTTATTCTTTATTATTTAATTCTCGAAGAAAAATAGGGTTAAAGAAGGTAGTAGTTACTCTATCGGAAGCAGATGATCTTGAAAATTTTTATTACAGGCCTTAGCAAACTTCTTTAAATGGTTATTTAGAAATAATTTATCCATTCTTAACCATTCTTCTCGCTTAATTCCTTCAATAATATAGTCTGAAAAATCCCAAGTTAGATTTTTTATCTCATTATCATTGGTTTCCGCTATAAGAGCAAGTGCTTTAATAATAGAAGTCATTACAGATACATCTGCTTTTCCGTAATGCCGAATTTGGTAAAAGCTCTCGTACAAATAATCAGTGAAGGATGGTTTTTCGAGAATGACCCGTACATTGTTTTGCTTATCATAGTAGTATGGATAAGTAGGAATTTTTCCATACTTTGTTAAGACTTGTGCCAAATGTTCAATGCAGTTTATAGCTGTTTCAGGATCATTTTTACCTGGTGCAATTGCTCGTAAAGCAATTTCAACTAATTTTTGAATTCCAAATTCCACATCTTGAATCGATTCTTGATCAGGTGTAATAAAGATATAATCAAAAATATTATTATCTGACGAGTCCTGACTATCCCAGACAGTTAAAAGTGGAGTATCAACATCGACGTAATCACCTGGAACTTTTTCAAACTTGATAATGATATTAGATTTATGTGCATAGTCAACCATACCTACAATCTCAACAAATTGGATGTATCCTTGTTTCTTACTTTTAATTTCAATTGACTTCCTTTCTTGGAAATTTAAGTTTGCATCTTCCTTAGAAACTACCAGTTTTTTTTCATCTCTTTTATTTTCTTTAATAGAAGAAAGTGTTTCTTTTGTAATATTAGAAATTAAATTCCCTACCTTAATCCAATCTATGACATGGTGAATTAAGAACACAAACATACCGATACAAATAAAAGCTACTAATACGGCAAACGATGGTACGATAAACTTATTGCTCAATCCATTGTCTCTAACTTGAATGAGAAGTACGATTACATAAATATATCCCCCAATAAATGTTCCGAGTACCTGTTGTGTTTTGGAATCTGTATTGAAATTTTGCAGCGTTCGAGGAGAAAATTGAGCTAGAAAAGTGGTTAATACCACTAAAATAGAAGAGAATGTAATGGTTGTCATCGTTAGCAACGAAGTAGCAATAGTACTTAAAACGGAACGGGACAACTCTTTATCTATAAGAAAAACAGAAGGAATAAATTTCATTACATTTGGGTGTTGGGCCAGGGAACGATCTAACATTGTACTTAAAATGGCTAGAAGAAAAAAGCATACTCCATATATTGCAGGAACAATCCAAAAATTCGATTTTATCTTATTCAGTACAAGTTTAAATGACATGAACGAAACCTCCAAAAAAGAGATATTTTATTGTATGGTTTGCTTTTTCTTGATACGGAATATAGTAGTAATTATGGCTCTGTTTGAGGGTATCCATAAATTCTATTTTCCTTTTTTGGGGAACTAAAATAACAACTTCCATTGGCATATTTTATCACAAAAACAAAGAAACGAATAATTAAAGAAATACGGAATGAATTATTGAAAAGTAAATGCAGTAACCATAAGAATCAACAAAATAGAGGAAAAATACCAATGGATGAAACGCACCTTGTTATCTTACACGTATTTTTACAAGCTGAAACAAGATCTAGTCAAAAAGCAGCATTTATACGAAAAAACCCTTAAAAAAGGTTGCTTTCAAAAAAAGCCTTCTACTAAAGACTTTTCATTTTTACTTGTACAATACATTCGTAAAGACTTTTATGATTCGATTGAACCTCCTCATCACTATGTTACATCATTATTGCTTTGTTTAAGCAGCCTGACTTTCAAATTGACCGAAAAGAGCGAATTTTAGTTCATTTCCTATAAGATGATAAAGGTCCCACTTCAACTCCGACTCTTTTTTCCAATTCTATAATTCTGGATAACCCTAATCCATCCCTTATCCTATCGAGTCTTATTTCCTGAGTTTGTAAAAATACTTTAATTGAATTTATTATTTTAAAAAATTTAGGACGATGTGGAATTTAATAATATTGAGTTTTTTTGTTGACTTTATTAACTGTACATAATAATATTACAGTAATCTCCTTGAGGAGGAAGCGATTAAAGTGAATAGTGATTTTACGATAGCAGTGCATAGTTTAGTCTATTTAGCTTATTTACCAGATCATATGGCCAGCAGCGAGTCAATCGCTTCCAATGTTTGTACTAACGCGGCTCGGATTCGCAAGATAATGAGCTGTTTGCGCAATCATGGTTTTGTAAAGACAAAAGAAGGTATCGGCGGCGGCTATATTCTTGATTGTAACCCTCAAGAGGTATCATTGGCAGATATTTATCGTACCGCTTCACGTGGAAGCCTAAAACCAAGCTGGTGTACAGGTGATCCGGAGCAAGATTGTGTTGTATCGTCTAATACTCAGGTGGTTATGGATCAGATTTTCAATGAAGCAGAGTTGTATTTAGAAAAATATTTAGAGAATATTACCCTTAGATCTGTCCTGGAAAAAATTAAACTGTGTCCTTGATTTAGTTTTTTCTTTTGTCTATACTGTATATTAATTTATTACAGTATGACGCGAAAGATGGCAGAATCTTTTTTTATAAACTGTAACTTTTTTTATAACATTTAAGGGGGTTAGATGACGATGGCTGATAAATATCTATTTGAAAATGGGGATTGGGTACAGGGCAGGTCCAATGATGGAGCACTAGTTCACGGTTATGTTGAAACCGTAGACTCTAACCAACGTATTATAAAAGTTAACGTAGTGGAAAGTGACAATGAAAAAGCGATTGGCAAATCGCTATGGATCTTAAATAAATGGAGTGAAAAGCTGCCTGATTTAACAATAAGCAATGAAAGTCAAATTCTAACATTAATCGATTTGGCTTTACTGTCCAAAGATGAACAGTGGTTTATGGAATTATCTGGACAATTAGCATCTATTAAAGAAGTCCCAGAAATGCATACCAAGAAATCCGAATTCCTAATCAGTCCAAACAGAATTGGGAATTTTGATACAAAAAAGTAAAATAAAAAAAGATATTGGAGGAAAAAATAATGGCTATTTCACACGTCACAGATCAAACTTTTACTACTGAAATTAAAGAGGGATTAGTGTTAGTGGATTTTTGGGCGCCATGGTGCGGCCCTTGTAAAATGATTGCACCATTGTTGGAAGAAATCGATGGTGAAATTGAAAATGTTGGGATTATCAAGCTTAATGTAGATGAAAATCCAGAAATAACAAGAGAATTTGGCGTGATGAGCATTCCAACGTTGATACTTTTCAAAGACGGAGTTGCAGTAGAAAAGGTTATTGGCTTGCAGCCAAAAGAAGCATTGACAGAATTAATTTCAAAGCACGCGTAAAACGGAAGGGATTTTCTTTGAACTAATGGCAAACTATAGGATGGTACCACGATTTTTACCTTTTCGTGGTACCATTCACAAGGTAAATTTTAAAGGAGATTGCCGATTCTTTTTCAGGTTAACCCTAAAAACAGGAAGCATTCCTTGAGCTCTCTAAAGCTGTAGTTATTCATTCTCACGCTGAAGAAGGAAAAAGGATTCGATTATGATGCTTTCAAAAATTCAGGAAGTACTGGAGAGTATCTGTCATGACAGCTTTCGGTAACCAAGCAGCAGATCCACATAGGCCAAAAACAAACTTGAATCAATTTGTAGAGTAGGCAAAGTAAGTTTTTGCTGATTTTACATAATTAAAAAAAGAGAAGGAGCAAAGACATCATGAATTTAAAATATGCACCATTATTTGAGTCATTTGACATTGGAAAAGGGGTTCAATTAAAAAATCGTTTGGTCATGGCGCCGATGACAAATTTCTCATCAAATGCTGACGGGACCATCACAGATGCAGAGGTAGAGTATTATGAACGACGTTCTAATGGCGTAGGAATGGTCATTACGGCATGTACCTATGTGACTGTAAATGGTAAAGGATTTCATGGTGAGTTTGGCGGGGATCGTGATGAAATGATTCCGAGTTTACGTCGTCTGGCATCAGCAATTAAAGCGAAGGGTGCGAAAGCGATTTTGCAAATTTTCCATGGCGGCCGTGAGGTCCCACCTGAATTAGTGCCGAATGGTGATGTTGTTAGTGCGAGTGATATTCCTTCAGAAGGTGAAGGAAAACCTGTTCCACGGGCATTGACTGACGTAGAGATTGAATCCATTATTCGTGATTTCGGAGAAGCAACTCGGAGAGCGATTGAAGCAGGCTATGACGGAGTTGAAATACATGGTGCGAATGGATATCTGATTCAGCAATTCTTCTCCCCTCATTCCAACCGTCGTGAAGACCGGTGGGGCGGCACTCTTGAAAAACGTTTAACTTTTCCGCTGGCAGTTGTAGATGAAGTAAAGAAAGTTGTTGCTGCACATGCGAAGGAAGCTTTCCTAGTTGGTTATCGTTTTTCACCTGAGGAACCTGAAACCCCTGGAATCACTATGGCTGAAACACTAGAACTAATAGATGTACTTGCAGAAAAAGACCTTGATTATCTTCATGTTTCCTTGATGGATTTCTGGTCAACACCTAAACGAGGCGTTGAGGATACACGTTCACGTATGGAAATCATTCAGGAGAAAGCTGGTAATCGAGTTCCTGTAATAGGGGTAGGTTCTATTCATTCAGCAGATGAAGCATTAAACGCCCTTCAAAGTGGAACGCCATTAATTGCCTTAGGACGAGAAATTATTATCGATCCTGACTGGGTGGAGAAAGTAGAAGAAGGAAAAGAATCTGAAATTGTTACAAAGCTAGACAAGAGTGCTCAACAAGAGCTTGTCGTACCTAATCCGCTTTGGCAAGCAATCTTGAATACACCCGGATGGTTTCCAATTGCAGAATAATCATTAAAAATTAAATACTGGAATGCTCCTATCCTGCTTAGAACATACTAAAATTGTTTTAGATGGGAAGGGGTGTTTTTTTTGACTGATACGGAACGTTTATTTGAAAAAGGATGGAGTGTTTTTTTTGTCTAATACAATTCGTTTATTTGACACAGTTAAACTAGGCAATACGACATTAGATAATCGAATGGGTGTCGCGCCAATGACACGTACGAGCGCAACACCTGAAGGTTTGGCAACGGATCAAATGGTATCCTACTACACTAAATTTGCCCGCGGCGGGTTTGGGGTTATTATTACGGAAGGGATTTATCCTGATGGCAAATATGGTCAAGGCTACTTTAACCAGCCAGGGCTCATTAATAATGAACAAATGCAGGCTTGGAAAAAAGTGACGGATTCCGTACATCAAGCTGGCGGTAAAATTTTTGCTCAGTTAATGCATGCCGGAGCCCTGTCACAAGGAAATCGTTTTGTCACAGATACGATAGGTCCATCAGTTGTTCAACCAAAAGGTGAACAAATGAAGATCTATGCAGGGAAAGGGCTCTTCCCACTGCCAAAGGAAGCAACTAACGAGGATATTACTGATGTAATTAAAGGGTTTGTGAATGCAGCAAAGCATGCTAAAGAGGCTGGATTTGACGGGGTTGAAATCCATGGCGCCAATGGTTATATATTGGATCAATTCCTAACAGACTATGTGAATCAACGCACAGATGAATATGGTGGATCTACTGAGAATAGGGTTCGATTATTAGTAGAGGCAGTCAAAGCGGTTCGCAAAGCCGTTGGAAAAGACTATACGCTTGGAATACGTATCTCACAAGGGAAAATTAATGATTTTCATCATAAGTGGGCAGGCAAAGGAAAAGACGCCGAAATCATTTTTGGTCAATTAGGGAGCTCTGGAATTGATTATATTCATGTTACAGAATATGAAGCATGGCAGCCTGCTTTCCCAGAAGGAGAAGGCACGAGTGCGTTAGACTCAGCCTTTGATGACCAAGGTGCTACTCTTGCCGCATTGGCAAAAAGGTACGGAAAGGTGCCTGTCATTGCAAATGGAAATCTCCATGACCCCATTCAAGCAAATGAGTTGATCGAAAAGGGAGAGGCGGATGTGATCACAATTGGCCGTGGTGCTCTCGCTAATGGAGACTGGGTAAATAAAGTGAAGAACGGTGAATCATTAGAAGAATTCGATCCAGAAAAAGTATTAAGTCCAGATGCAAAGATTAAAGATTTTGAAGCATGACAACAGGAGGAATCAGTATGGAAAAAAAAATGACCTTTCAGGTATCAGGGAAATCCAATGGGGTACAGGCAATCCTAAAATCCGGTAAGCATACCATTATAATAGATGAGCCTCCTGCAATGGGTGGACAAGATAAAGGTCCTGATCCATTAACAACATTTTTAGGTGCACTTGCAGGCTGTGAAAATGTAGTGGCTAACCTAGCGGCTAAAGAATTAGCGATGGATTTACAAGGAATTGAATTTGATATAAAAGGGATACTGGACCCTAGAGGATTTATGGGGAATCCAGATGTTATACCCTATTTTGAAAAAGTAATAATTGACGCAAAAGTAAAAACAAATGATTCTCTGGAAAGAATTCATGAACTGCAAAGAGTAACAGATTCACGCTGCCCTATTTATAATACGATAAAAGCAGCTGGCATTGAGATAGTATCAAAATGGACAAAGGTATAACCACAAAAACAAAAAGAGGCAACCGAAGTTTCCGGAATTTAGTTATTGAACTAGGTTCAATCACGTCCTCTTCTGGAGCCATATCAAGAAAGTACTTAAAAGAAATGTCATATTTTGAACGCTCGACCACGTCAACATCTGACACGTCATAGATAGACTTCAATAATAGATATTTGAACATACGAATAGATAGGGTCGATGGCATTTCGACCGTTATCATGGCAAAATTTTTCTTTAAGTTCTTCATATACAAAAGAGAAATCGATCAACTCGTTAATCTTTCTCAACAGATTATCTTTTGGAACGACTAAATTATAAATATCCATAAAAAAGGTATCACCTCCTCACATATTGTGTGGGATGATACCTTTTTTACTTATGAGGACTTTTTCAGTGGCCTCCACTTCTACAGGTATGCCTCTCACCCGAATTAAAATACTAGGCTCTGTTTCATCCACTTGATCATAGAGATCAACTGGCAACCACTGAGTGGTTTTGGTTGTACTTTAAACTTTCTCTTCTAGTAATGGAACTGTGAGTAGGTAACATTTTGATTTTGGCACCATTCTTTAATAGGCAATTCGCTAGATTGAAAATCAACAATCCGTGCTTTCCACTCGTTTCTTAGGGCTTGTCTGTCCATTAAATAACCTCCTTCAAGTAACACTTGAGGAGATTATCACATAGATCTTTGGGTTTTAGTAGGTGGGTAAAGTTTGACGCTTATGGGAATAGAAAAAATTCTTAATTCAGGGTAGTAAGTAAATTTCACTATAAGGCGGTTCGGTTAGAGCCTTTTTTTGCAGCCGTCCTTCGCTTACCAATTCCTGAATGTTTCTTTCAACTTCCTCTTTATTTACCTGAAAAAGATCCGCAATTTTTACGGTGGAAATGGAGATGTATTTCGGCTTTTTGGTAGATGAGATAATCATCGTTTGTACTCGTTGAAACAAAGTTTCCTTTTCCATTTGTCCCATCCCTCCTTCTCTGTTTCTGTACGGATTTATAGCAATGCAACTAATTCCCTAAAAGGTTAACCAAACATAGAGGTTTATATACATTCTTTTTTTTATCTCAATTGTAAGTTTTATGAATAATATTTTGCCCAATCAGGTAAAGCTAAAGCTACAGGTTTTTTATAGTCCGCCACGTATTGAACAACTTACGGTGGAGGCAGTGCTCGAAAAGCTTCATTGAGAATCATAAATATCCTTAGGCGCCGAAACCGAAAGGACTAATCTACCTTTTCATCGTTGGAGGGGAGCTGGTATTTAAACTTGGGATGACTTTCTCTCGAATTTTAATTTTGTGTTTTTCAAATACAGCAAGGAGATTATGTTTGTAATGGCTAATTGGTTATCCTATCACAGCTATATGCCGAAAATAATCCAAGCAATTAGGGAGGTAGTATAATGAAAGATTCTACATTTTCTGTCCAAATAAATGGACAAGAATATACTGCGGCTCCTGGACAAACTATTTTGGAAGTGGCACAGTCCAATGAGTCTTACATACCAAGTGTTTGTTATCATCCGAATCTTGGTACCATTCAAACATGTGACACCTGCTTTGTGAACGCGAATGGGCAATTGGTCCGAGCCTGTGCGACTAAAGCAGAAGCTGGGATGAAAATAGATTCGCTTTCCAAACCAGTGAAAGATGCACAATATGAAGCTATGTCCCGGATTTTAAAGAATCATGAACTATATTGTACAGTCTGTGATAACAATAATGGGAATTGTGTTGTCCATAATACGGCTGAATATCTAGAAATTGAACACCAAGCCTATGCATTTGAGGCCAAGCCTTATCCACCCGATACTTCGCATCCCTTTTATCGTTATGAGCCGGATCAATGTATCTTATGTGGCAGATGTGTAGAAGCCTGTCAGGATCTTCAGGTGAACGAAACCTTAACCATCGATTGGACACGGGAAGCACCACGTGTCATTTGGGATAATGATGTACCTATTGATGAATCATCTTGTGTTTCTTGCGGCCATTGTGTCACCGTTTGTCCTTGTAATGCCTTGATGGAAAAGTCGATGCTTGGAGAAGCGGGTTTCATTACCGGCATTCCTCCTAAGCTTTTAGAGCCGATGATTGATTTGACGAAGGAAATAGAGCCAGGCTACAAAGAGATATTCGCCATTTCAGAAGTGGAAGCGGCCATGAGGAAATCTAGGATCAAGCGAACAAAAACCGTTTGTACATATTGTGGTGTAGGATGCAGCTTTGAGATTTGGACTAAGGATCGTCATATCTTAAAGGTGGAACCTCAGGAGCATGCTCCAGCAAACGGAATCTCCACTTGTGTAAAAGGAAAATGGGGATGGGATTTCGTTAATAGTGAAGAACGCTTGACCAAACCTTTAATCCGTCATGGCGATGAATTTACAGAAGCAACTTGGGAGGAAGCCCTCCAATTAATCGCTTCTAAACTAACAGAAATAAAAGAGGAGCATGGTTCGGATTCAATTGGTTATATCGCTTCATCGAAATGTAGCAATGAGGAAAATTTCTTATTTCAAAAACTTGCCCGTGCTGTAATGGGAACGAATAACGTGGATAATTGCTCCCGCTATTGTCAGTCTCCGGCCACAGCAGGTTTACTTCGGACAGTAGGGATGGGTGGAGACTCCGGAACCATACGAGATATTGAAGCATCAGATTTGGTTATTACGATAGGTGCCAATCCAGCTGAGTCTCACCCTGTCCTTGCAACTCGTGTCAAACGGGCTCATAAGCTTCATGGACAGAAGTTGATCGTCGTTGATTTAAGAGAAAATGAACTTGCAGAGAGGGCAGATCTTTTTGTCCATCCGAAGCCAAGCACGGATCTTATTTGGATATCTGCTGTTACGAAGTATATCTTTGACCAAGGCTGGGAAGACAAAGAGTTCTTGAATACTAGAGTAAACGGCTTGGATCAATTCAAGAAATCCCTGGAGAAGTTTACGCTTGAATATGCTGTAGAGACAACAGGCGTATCAAGAGATGAAATAATAAAGATGGCAACCATGATTCATGAAGTAAATTCTGTCTGCATACTTTGGGCGATGGGTATTACGCAGCATTCGGGAGCGACTGATGCCAGTACCGCCATTTCCAATTTATTGCTTGTTACTGGAAATTATGGTCGCCCTGGAACAGGAGCCTATCCGCTTAGGGGGCACAATAATGTACAAGGCGCTTGTGATTTCGGCACGATGCCTGCGTGGCTGCCTGGGTATGAACCGATTCAGGATGATCAGGCGAGAGCCCGTTATGAAGCGGCCTGGGGAGTGACATTACCAAGCGAACCAGGGATGAATAATCACCAAATGGTCGAGGGTATTGATAAAGGAAAATTAAAAGCCCTTTATTTATTTGGTGAAGATATGGCAGTTGTGGATTCAAACATTAATTTTGTAGATTCCTCATTTGAAAAGCTTGATTTCTTTGTAGTCCAAGATGTGTTTTTTAGTAAAACGGCACAGTTCGCCGATGTTGTCTTACCTGCGGCCCCGAGCCTTGAAAAAGATGGGACCTTTGTTAATACAGAGCGCCGTATCCAAAGATTTTACCAAGTCTTTGAACCAATGGGAGAGTCCAAACCAGATTGGCAAATATTCCAGGAGGTTGCAAATGCGCTTGGAGAAGACTGGCATTACGAACATCCAAGTGAAATCATGGCAGAAGCAGCTAGCCTGGCGCCACTATTTGCCGGAGTGAGCTATGAAAGACTTGAAGGCTTTAACAGTCAGGTATGGCCGGTTACTAAGGATGGTACAGATTCCCCGCTTCTTTATACAGAAAAGTTCGCTTTCCCGGATGGAAAAGCAAGGTTGATACCAGTTGACTGGACCAAACCATTCATTACAGGAGAAGAATATGATTTACATTTAAATAATGGGCGTTTGCTTGAACATTTCCATGAAGGTAATTTAACGTATAGATCAGAAGGGCTCACCCACAAAGTTCCAGATCCTTGGCTGGAAATCTCACTAGAGGAAGCGAAGAAAAGGGGAATTGAGGATGGTGCGTTAGTTCGTTTAACATCTCCTTATGGTCAAGTCAAGGTAAGAGCAATCGTCACGGATCGCGTAACTGGTAACGAATTATATTTGACCATGAATACCCGTGAAGACGATGAAATGGTCAATCGTTTGACAAGTAGTCATCATGACTACATTACCCATACGCCTAGCTACAAAGAAATGAGTGTCAAAATGGAGATTCTTGAGGATAAAGGAGAATCGCCATTACCTAAGGTAAATCATCGATTCGGAAACCGTATCCCGCAAATTAGTGTCAGGGTGGAAGAAAAGTGGAAACGTGAGGACTTTACATCAATTTCGGATTTATTTCAAATAGGAGGAGACGAATTTGGCGAAGGCAATCAAGCAAATTAAGAGAATATTTCCTACTGAGGAAGAGCTACAATCAAAGACTGTCAACGAAATGTTGAGCACCCTTGCTGAAAATAGGGAAGCTATTACCACATTGATTCAAATAGTCAATCAACTCCATGATTTGGGATTATTAAAAGTGGTGAATGGTATGTTGGATAACCTTAGTGATGTAGGGGAGATTGCCATCCAGCAAATCAATCAGCCTTCCATGCACAATACCATTAAGAATGGAATGAATGCCTTTAAATTCATTGGGAGTATACCTCCTGAACTGCTACAGACATTCATGGGCGGGATGAGCAACGGGCTTGAAAAAGCATCTCAAAGCCTGAATGAAAATGAAAAAACAAGTTTGTGGAAACTGGGGAACAGCATTCGAACACCTGAATCCAAGGCAGCACTTTCTACGATGTTCAACTTCTTGGAAGGAATGGGGGAAGTATTTATCCAAAAAAAAGAGGGACAACAAGGAGGAGAGCAACGCTGGAACAACGAGTCATTAAAATCGAGGGTATGACAAATGAACAAGATGTCGATAAAGTCCAAAGTGCACTTAAAGGAGTTTGGGGTGTCCGCCAAGTCGCTGTCAGCCTGCCAAATCAGGAGGCCACATTAAGCTTTAATGAGAATTCAGCTTCTTATGAGGATTTTCTTCAGGCGATTAAAGATACCGGCTTCAATTATGAGGTTCCCAGTCTTTAGCGATCGTGGTAAAGCAGATATGTTTATCATGAATAGGAGGGAAGAAAAATGAGAGTATGTGAACTCTGTGGTATGGAAGAAGAATTGGAAAACGTAATTGAATCGGAACAGACTAGAATGCTTTACCTTTGCGAAGATTGCAGAAATGATCGGAAAACCTTTATAGAAAATCGAGCGTACTGATTAATCAGCAAATTTAGGTTTCCTTCTCGTAGGCCTAAAATTTTTGAGGGTCAGGTGACAACCTACTAGAGAGGAATGGTATGATGGACCGTACGATTGGTTACTTACGTGAAATCTTGTCAAACTATACAGACAAGTACCCTGAGGCACAGCAAATCTACGATAAAATTAACCAGTGCCATTTTCGTTCTGAAAAGATCTTGTTAATAAGCTTTACCGCAATGAAGCCAGCCTCCTTAATCAAATTCTTCCTCAGGAAATTGAACATTCAAAGGAAGTTAGAGATACAGAACGGTTCAATCAATTAACTGAGGTTTATGAACAACTGATTATCGTATAGATAGAACAAGTATTGGAAGCAGGGGAACAATGTTTGCATTTTACTATACTCACTTCCCCTTGTTTCTCAAATGTAAGCGTAAAATAATCCCCACCTACACTCGTAGATGGGGATTCGTTATTATGTAGATATTAGTTTTTGAAAACTCGACATACCAATGGTAATGTTGAAGACCAGGGAAGTAACTTATCTAAAGCTTCTTCATTTGTCGTATCCATATGTGGAAGTTTCTCGAATAAATAATGAAGGTAGTAGTATGGATTTAGTCCATTTCCTTTGCTGTCTCCACAATACTATAAACAATGGCACTCCCGCATGCCCCTCTCGAGGTGTTAGAGAATAACCAGTTTTTGCGTCCAATTACCAAAGGTTTGATGGATCGCTCGCTACGATTATTATCTATCTCTAGTCGACCATCCTCTAGAAATACCTCTAAGTTCTCCCACTGATTAAGACAGTAGGTAATGGCTGCACCAAGGGCGCTTTTCGGCAGTACTCTTGGTTTCTGCATGTTTAACCTGTCAAAAAAGGTCCAGAATGGGCCTACTCTGCTTTAAACGCTGTTTGTAACATTCTTTAGTTTCTTTTCAACTGCATAAAATTGGTTACAGAAATTTAAACCTTCGGTTGCCGCAACGGTTTTCCCTTTTTGAGAGGCTGGCAAGGCTTTTAACGCTTCGTCAAATTTTCTTCGCGCGTGTGCCCAACAACCTACGAGCTTGGCATCAGGTGCTTTCTTGTACCCACTATACCCATCTACTTGTAGATAGCCCTTGAATCCCGTCAAGAATCGTTTGGCATTATCGCCTGCTCGGGTTGGTTGATAATCGGATAGAATGATAGGAGGTCCCTCTCTACCTGTTCGATATAACCAAAGGTACGATTGTTTAGAAGCTGGACGCCCAATCTCTCAAATTGCTTCTCTTGTCGATATAACGGTAAGCTTTCTACATATTTCTGGCTCATCGTGTATGCCAAGATAGAGGGGGATGCCAAGCTTTTTGGAAAAACAGAAGCTGGCATTTGTGCGGTGACAATCGGAGTAGCGATGTCATTTTTTTCACAACCCCGACACGCATATACATATCGCTTGTGTTCAACTACCTTTACTTCTGCTGGTATAATCTTTATTTCTTTCCGAATTTCCGTGCTCATTTCATGTAAGGTTCCACCACAACACGAACAAACCTGGTCCTCTAGAGACAATCGATATTCGACTGTTTCTGTAGACAGGTTTTGTAATATGGTTTCACGATGGCCACGTTTCCTTTTTCGTTTGTACGTAATGGTCCCACCGTAGGTTCAGGTAACTGAGGATCAGCCTCTTGTTCGACTTCATTAAACAGCTCCAGTGCAATTTGGTTTTCTGGAGTCTTTTCGCTTGATGAGCCTAAACTTTTTTGTTGACTAAGACGAAACTGTTCTTCGTACCATTTCACTTTCGCCGTCAATTCTTCCACTT
>NZ_AJTN02000010.1 GCF_000305495.1 Peribacillus psychrosaccharolyticus ATCC 23296
TATCTTTTCTCTTTTTCGTTTGGGTTTGAAGGTTTTTTCTTTTGATGACTCATTTTGGGCAAGACATGCTTCAAAACTGGGCATTTAGCGTGACCCATTCTGCCCGAACTGGAGTTGATTCTTCCCAAACCGGTGGCTATTCTTCCCTAACTCGGTTTTATTCTTCCCCAACTCATGTTGATTCTCCCCTTAGATGATCCTGGCTCTATCACCGATTCGGCTCATTCAGTTTTTCTGGTTTGGCTTTTGATTAACGGTAAAATTAGTATTAGGAATGATTGGAGGGAATTATGAAGAAGTAGGAGAAATCATTGATTAAGGATATGACGGATGGCTTCAGAGCTGGAGCCGAGTGAAAACCACGTCCAAAGCGCCCTCGATTAAAGGTAGTGCCGGAAAAACCGAAGGATAAGCAGACATAACAGGTCATAGCGACCTGTATTTTTTTCCTGTTCTATTACTATCTCTGTTCCTCCAACCTAAAAAGGGAGTCTCCATATTCGGAGACTCCCTTTTGTTTAGGATTTGCTTGCTAGTACTTTTTCGTCGTCTTTTTCTGTGTCTGGTTGGTCTGTTTCTTCTTCTTGGTCTGCAGTGTTAAGGTCTGTCATTGTGATATGGTCAGGATCGTCATTTTCGTCCTCTTCAAGTGGTTCGTTGAGGATGTGGCTTAGAATTCGACGGTTGTTTTCCATATCTTGATACGAGAAGATGAGTTTCTTTCTGGAAACGACATCTGAGCGTTCACGGAAATTCTCTTTAACGACCTCTTCAAGCTTCATTAGCAAGTCTTGTTGCGTATAGACGATGTCACCTAGGAACGTTTCTTCTATCGGCCGTAAAATCCCATTGGCAAAGAATACGTCTTGGTCAAAGTGATAATAGATCACTGGCTTGCCTAGAAGGGTGAAATCGAACGATACAGATGAATAATCTGTAATCATTAAGCTGTTTTCTTTCAAGAGGTCTTGTACCATTTTTGTACCTAATTCAATTAAATGAATTCTTGGGTTATCAAATGATACATTTTCAATGATATATTGCTGCATCCGATAATGCGGATAGAAATTTAATTTCAAATCATTTTCTTCAAGAATTTGTTTCAATTCGTCGGATTGGAGGAACTTCATGTATTTCTCGAAATACAGTGATTCCATCAAACGATCTTCATTAATAATCCATTCACGCCATGTTGGGATTAATAAAATCTCCCGTTTAGGCTGATGATTTTCCTGAAGGCGGTCAAAGCGAGAAAGTCCAGTTACGATAACATCTTCATTCGTATAGCCGAGTTTACGCTTAACCATTCGTTTTTCATGACCAGATGACACGATAAACAAATCGAAAGGATAACGGTAGTATTTCTTGTGATACTCGACATTTTTCCGGCCTAATACTCCATGCTGAAGGAAAACCTTCTGTGCATTGCGGTAATTTTTAATTTTTATTCCCTTGAATGGCAAAATATAATCGAGATCATGTGTACCAATTAATCTTGATGCACGCAAGCTCTTCTGGATATGCTCCCGGCTGCCGATATACAGCACATGTTCTGGATCATTCAGACGTTCGCTGTCAAGCGCGCCCTTTTCAATGACATAATAAATTTCTTTTTCAGGGAAATGTTCGCGCATATATTTAAAGAATTGATAGCCATTATCTTGAGCGGTATCCGGACGTTCTCCGACTAACCAAATGTCTTCATTTGTTTCTTTTTCAGCAAATTCTTGAATCTCTGCGTATAGATCCTTTTCGTACATAAAGCTTTCAAGCTTTAGATTTCCTTTAGGTGTCGTTGTGATATGGTATTCAATTACATGATCGGCTTCCTCTTTATTGAAGGTTGCCAACACATCATCCTTGAAATAATCATATTGTTTTAAGCCCAGCTTTAATTTTCTTGTCACCGGACCGCCCTTCATTACGATATAGAAATCCAAGATATCCTTAAATTGAGTGACAAGCGGACTCATTTCTTCAAAAGGTATCGAGAAGTGGAATGGCTTTTCGCCCTTCTCGTTCATTGCCCCTTCAGTTACCGAGAATTCGAGCACTTCCTCTGTTGCACGGTTTTCTAAAACCATCGACAAACTATATTGGAATGAATCCGTGTTTTCATTTGTCTCAAAATGAGTCATCCCTTGCATGAAGAGCTGGCCGTCTTTAACCTGATAGCTGTCGATATACTTTTTAAACGGCTGACGGGCATAGACAAAAGAAAGACGCTTATACTTCGTTGTGTACAAGCTGCAATAGTAATAATCATCTTCGTTAAAGAAGGTATGTTTTTCTAAGACAGGCATTTCTGTAGCATTATTTATTTTCAAACGGTAATTATAATAGAAACCGTCTTTATGATAGCTGATATATAAATCCCAGCGCGTTGCTCGTTCATTCGTATCAAAACCGAAGGCTTCATAATCAATCATTGCCTCGAGTTTCATCTTATCGTTTTCCACGTTGTACGTGAAAGGCACTGTTAAATAACTGTTAGCATCACGTTGGCGGATACGAAGAGAAACTTCCGTTATATCTTCAGGAATATAATTTTGAAATTGTTCTTTTTCAAAATCAAGATTAAGTTCAAGCGCTGTTTCTGAAAAATTATACTGTACGTGTGAAGTCGTAATCGCCATATAAGACGTACGAGCATGCAGTTTTCCATTGATGGCATACGATTTATAGCGAATTGCTTCACGATACCATGGAAGCTGGAAGATCTTTTTATAGGCAGACTCATTACTTTCTCTGACATAGCATGGATAAAAATACTCATGATAGTCATAATCAGCCATAATAAAAGCATCCCATTTTCCTTTTGGGAAGAAGGAATAGTCTTCAATATTAAGGGCAGCAGCGAAATCCTCATTCGCAATTTGCATAGGTGCCTTGAGGTATGAACCATTCTTTTTCTTTAACACAAAAAAGAAACGTGCTTCTGGATATTCCTTAACAAAAAACTCATGATGAATTTTCCCTTGAACAATCAGTTCTTGGCCATCAAAATCGATTTGTTTTACCATGTTTGGTATATCAAAAATGGTTGCGATATCATGCTTATAACCCACTTTAAAAAACGCCCTGCGGTGTCGGTCATAACGAAGCTGAAAGACAAAATGGTCATTTTCAAAGTATGGCCGTGAAGTCGTTTCGCCAAACTCTTCATCAAGACGGACATTGAACAGCTTCTTGCCAATTTCAACGAAAAGGTCATAGCTGCGTCGGCTTTCTTCAAAATATATATCACTTTTTTTAATTTCGAAAAGATATACAATGCTGTCCTGTCTTGTTTCTATAACAGAACCTGTCTGCGTATAGACAACTTCTTTACTTCTATTTCTGAACAATAACGTCAGCGGTCGACTGCTGTTCTTCCCCGCGTATTTCTTGCGGACTTCAATCTGGAATGAAATCATTTCATTTTGGTCGACCATTTTTTCCATTTCCACATAAGGCAGATAATGATGGATAACATATTCCTTTAAATCCTGTAGTTTTTTTCCATAGACTCTTTTCAACTTTTTCTTAAGGCGTTTGGCGAATTTAGTGAGCGTACTAATTGTAGGTGCCTCCTTTAAAATCTTCGGTTTATTAACTCTAGTTGTTTCGATTACCACGCGTGAAAAAAGAACCTCCACACGTATATATCATACAATCTGGAGGTACTTTAAAGTGTATTAGGATTTGTTTTTTGCATTCGTACCTTTACTATTTATCATCTTCAAAATCGGCTGATAATGCTCGCCGATTAATCCAAGCTTTTCAACCATAATTTCAATCGTTATTAATAGAATTGAAATCAGCAGAAGCGCACCCCAGATGGTCGCATACGAAAAAATAATCGCAGCTAACCCGAAGGTTGCAGCAAGGGCATAGATAAGAATAACTGTTTGACGATGTGTAAATCCAAGATTAATAAAACAATGATGTAAATGTGATTTATCTGGTGCAGATATAGGTTGTTTATTCACCAATCGACGAATAATAGCAAAAAAAGTATCTGAAATTGGCACACCAAGAATAATAATCGGCACGATTAACGAAATCATCGTTACGTTTTTGAATCCCAACAGGGAAAGAACGGCGATGATATAGCCAAGAAACATCGAGCCTGTATCACCCATAAAAATCTTAGCAGGGTGGAAATTATATTTAAGAAATCCAAGTGTACTTCCTGTTACGATTAACGCAATCGTCGCTACGAACATATCACCTTTGATAACGGCCATAACGGCAACTGTAATCAATGCAATGGATGAAACGCCGCCAGCTAAACCATCTAACCCATCAATCAGGTTAATCGCATTCGTAATTCCAACGATCCAGATAACCGTAATTGGAATACTTAGAACGCCAAAATGAATTTGGCCTTCAAACGGAAGGTTAATAAAGCTTACTTCGATACCGCCGCCGATCACAATAATGAGTGCAGCGACGATTTGTCCCAAGAACTTGGCACTAGCCCGTAATTCATAGATATCATCAAATATTCCTATTAAAATGATAATGAGTGCACCTACAATAAATGGAGCAACACTCATACTTGGTGCAAGCTCATTACTGAAAAGGAAATAAGTCATTAAAAAGGTTACTAAGAAACTTATAAATATAGCTAAACCGCCCATACGCGGCATAATCTTCACATGTACTTTACGTTCATTTGGTTTGTCAGTAGCGCCCCATTTAAAGGCCAGTCTGCCCACAAACGGTGTCAGCACTATTGACAAAATAAATGCTGTCAACAAGGCCACTGCCAGCATAGAACCCACCTCTTAAATTAGGATAAAAACGGCATGCAAAAAAATATGCACAGCTCGTCTTTTTATTTCAAGCTTACTTAAAGATTATATATGTTTTCTTCGTAAATCTCTATAAAAATATTCCTAAATGCCGTTATTTGTAAAAAATAGCCTATTTTTGCAAACAGACCTATTAGCCTCTGATACATATACCCATACTCAAATGAAAGAAACCTGTTTGTGAAGATCCCTTTCAAATTACTAGACGAAAAGCGCATTGGATAGGTTTCACTTGCGCTTACTTAACACCTTAAGTGCAAATTTGGGCAGTACCAGCATCCGTTTCCAGCGTGATGGCTGCTGAATGAGCCGATACATCCACTCTAGGTTTAATTTCTGCCAGATGTCCGGAGCCCGGTTTACTTTTCCTGCAATCACATCAAAGCTGCCCCCAACTCCCATAAACAGACCCTTCTCAAACAGCGGGTTATGAAGTGTAACCCATTCTTCTTGTCTTGGGAAGCCTAGTGCCGTAATGATAATATCAGGCTCCGCAGCTGCTATAGAAGCCGCCAGCTCTGCGTCATCAACTGAGATATAGCCATGATGATATCCAGCTAAGATCATGTTCGGATAGTCTCTCTGTAGAATATCCGCTGCTTTTTCAATCACATTCTGTTCTGCTCCAAGAAAATAGACTCTGTATGCATGTTGATCTGCCAACTCAAGCAAATCATGCAAAAGATCAAAACCAGTTATCCGCTCAAGTAATGGTTGCTTCATCAGCTTGGAAGCCATAATAATTCCAATTCCGTCTGGCACAATATAATCGGCATTCATCAGAATATCTTTATATTCTGGATGTGCATTTGCATACTCCACAATTTCCGGATTTGCCGTAACAACAAAGGTTTTTTCGTTTCTGCTGATTCTCTGATTCATATCTTTTACTAATTGATCCTTCGTTGTATTGATAAAAGGAATCGATAAAACATCCACAATACGCTGTTTCATAATTATCTGCCTTTCTTCTTGTCCAAATATTCTATTACCTATCTTACAGGGAATCCGTACACAAATAAATAATATATTACTTTCTCCGCAGTCCTGCTACCCGTCCATAAAAAGAAGCTGCCTCGATTCTGAGACAGCTTCCTTTTATGCTTGTGCCTGGCTACGTTTTGCCATCTGATCTTCACGGTATTTTTTCTTTTCGAGGTCGTTCATGGCTTTGTAGTCCTTCAAGAACTTCTCATACTGCGGCATAACTTCGGAAATCGGACCAAATGCCCGTACTTCCCCATATTCCAACCACAGTGCTTTTTGACAGAATCGTTTCATTTGTCCGAGCGAATGACTGACAAAGAACATTGTTTTACCTTGTTCTTTAAATTCATTCATTTTATCAAGGCATTTTTCTGCAAAAGCTTTATCACCAACAGATAATGCTTCATCAATAATCATGACATCTGGGTCAATATGGATGGAAATCGCAAACCCGAGACGTGATTTCATCCCGCTTGAATATGATTTGACCGGCTGATCAATAAACTTCCCAAGTTCAGAAAACTCAATAATACCTGGTTCAAGTTCCGTAATTTCTTGTTTATTGAAACCAAGCATCAACAGCTTAAGTTCAATATTTTCACGACCGCTCAACTGATTATTCAGACCAGACGCTACCGCAATCAGTGCCGTTTTTCCTTCAATCTCAATGTCGCCGCTGGTTTCAGGTACGATACCTGCGATGATATTAGAAAGAGTGGATTTTCCGGAACCATTGACACCAACAAACCCAATGATATCCCCTTTTTCGGCTTCAAAGCTGACATTGCGCAGGGCAAAGTAATCTTCGCCATACTCCTTTGAAAGAAAGACATCTTTAAGCTTGTCCGAGTTGTTTTTATATAATTTATATTTTTTCGTCACATTTTTGACGACTACTGATTTTGTCATACGCTCACTTCCATTATAAGAAATCAATAAAGTGCTTCCTAAATTTCACGTGCAAGGCAGAACCAATTAACAACATAACCACGACTACTCCCCAGAAATAGAGGGAATACGTACTCCAAATATACCATCCGTCACCGAGCAGGGCCGCACGATATCCTTCAATCAGATAAAATAGCGGATTAACCTTCATTAATGTTAATGCCCAATCTGGTAAGTGTAAATACGGAGACCAAAGAATCGGTGTGACATAGAGCAGAACTCTCATCAGCGATTGAACGAGCATTTGAACATCTCTGGCAATCGTTGAGAGTGTCGATGTAATTAATGACAAGGCGATCAAAAAAATCACCGTTGAAAGCATGAAATAAGGCAGCTGGATAAAATAAATCGAGATTGGATACCCTGTAAATTGCAATATAATTGCGGTAAGGGAAATCAGTGCCACATGTGGATAAAACTTAGAGATAATCACATAGGTAGGAATGACACTTAACGGAAAATTCATCTTTGAAACCATCTTAATTCGTGAATAGACCGCTTTTGATCCTTGGGTAATCGAAGGATTAACAAAAAACCAAACAAGCAGGCCGATAATCATCCAGATGAAAAACGGTACTTCACCTATATCTTCAGTTTGCTTTATACCAATACCGAAAACAAAGTAGAAGACGACAACTTGAATCGCCGGATTAAGAAGTTCCCATAACATGCCCAAATAGTTATTCTTATTTGTACTTTTCATTTCATAGAGCGATAAACGCCGTATAAGATAAAAATTCTGTATCTGTTCTTTAATAACTGTAGTAAGAAAACTCATTCATTGTGGTCCTTCCTGGTAATTTTGAGAAAAACATATCTGTTTTCTTCAAGATTGATGGCACGTACCCTATCGGTCATGCCACAACGTCATTATACGTAATCCACTTTTTATTCACAACCATTATCCACAAGAACCCGATGTTATCAAACAAAAGGCCTGTATTCACAGGCCTGGTTCATCCTATTAATCTTGAAACACTTCATCCACGACGCGTTTGGTTGATTCTCCGGATTCAAGATAACAAAACTTATTATAGAATTCTTCAAATGATTCATCTAGTTCAAACCCGGCTGCTTCCAAGCGCTTGACTTCAGCAATAATTTCGTCAGTCGTTTTCGTAAGGAGGCCTGGCGCTTTTTCTTCAAAGTTAAAATAAAAGCCGCGCAGATTATCTCGATAATCTTCAATATCGTACACAAAAAATATCATTGGTCTTCTAAGATTTGCATAGTCGAAAAAGACAGAAGAGTAATCTGTCATGAGAATATCAGAGATTAGATATAACTCCCGAATATCTTCTAAGTGTGAAAAGTCATAGGCAAATCCTTCGTATGGACTAAGATCCATATTTTCCGCAACTAAGTAATGCATACGCATGATGACAATATAAGAGTCACCCAACTCATCGCGCATTTGATTAAGATCCATCTCCAAATCAAATTTATATTTCCCTTTTGCATAAAATTGATTATCCCGCCAAGTTGGTGCATACAGAATAATTTTCTTATCTTCCGGCAAGTTAAATTTGTTCTTTAACGCATTGATGGTTTTTTCATTATTAGCTTGGTGCAAGTAATCATTTCTAGGGTAACCTGATTCAATCATCTTCCGATTAAATTGGAAAGCACGAGCAAAGATTTCTGAAGAGTAAGCATTTGGTGAGACTAAGTAATCCCAATTACTCGCTTCTTTAAGGAAATTCTCCTTATATTTTGCTGTGTTGGTGCCAGGCATATGCACTTCTTCCATATCTGCTGCCAGTCTTTTCAGTGGCGTCCCATGCCAGGTTTGCAGATAAGTAGTATGCTTTGGTTTTGGAATCCAAAGCGGGAACCGGCTGTTATTGACCCAGTATTTTGCCCCAGTCATTAAAAACAACCACTGTACGGAAAAACGTCTTACGTACGGAATTCCTTTTTCTTCAAACATTTTAGAATACGCTCGATCCACACTCCAAATTAACCGATAATCCGGATGATGCTTCGCCATATACTCATAAATCGCCCGCGGGCTGTCACTATACTGTTTGCCAAGAAAGCTTTCAAACATTACCAGCTTTTTATTAGCTGGGCGGTGACCCAATAACTTAAACATTTTTTTGTACACTTTTTGCAGTACATTACTGCGTCTGAACTTCACCCATTTTGATTTCAAAGTAGTACTAACCTCTTTTTTAAAGTTGTATTTTCCAACACTCAGTGAAAGAAACTTAGAATCTTTCGTTGTTTTTATTCTAAGTTGTATTTTTTCAGAGTTTGGCTTTAAAATCAATTTATTTTTATAAGGCTTATTTGTGGTTACTCTTATTCGTGAGCTTTGGACACTTTCGACCAATCCATTTCGCTCATGTTCCAACTCTAAATAGAACTTAAAAAACTTCTGATTCGGTAATTCAAGATATGGTAATACATCAAATGTACCACTAAATCCAAACTCTTTTACCATCTTACCCGAATCTGTAGTTTCTGAATCCTTCCCTGCGTTTAAAGAAATCGGCAAAGAAATGACTTCATCATTTAGATTATTTTTAATCAGCATCCGAACCTGTTTGATTATGTATCCATTATCACAAAGCGGAGGAAAATGAAAATGACCTGCAAACGTAAGCTGTCCTTGTTTCAATAACTCTATCTCTTCTATAAAGGAAAATAACTTATACGCAGTGACATAGTACGATAAGTTCCCCTTTTTCGTTGCTGCTGGATAAAGCATTTTTTGGTTGCCGGAAAAGACCGCAGCATGCCTTGTCAGCTTAAGATCTCTCGTTCGAATCCGAGTTCTCATTGGAATGGAATCAACTTGCCGCAAGATGTAGACATTCCAGACTTCACCTTCTATGGATTGAAGCATGTAATCAATCGTTGACAAGCCAACGTAAAACAAAAGAAATTCTCCAGATGGTCGTACCTCTCTTATTTCCATCGTCCGTTCTTCATCCGTCAATCGATTGACCAACAAAAATGAATAGCTCTCAGCATCTCTTAAAAACAATTCCTTCAAAGAGACAACCATCGTATACATATCATTTTCAAAACTAATGTGATACAAATTTCTATTTTTCAAGGCCCCAGCTTCCATCTTTCGGTTTTCCTCTCTCCATTGGCTTACTGATCTAAAATAGATCCTTCGTACCATTTTACCGCCTTAGTATCAAATGATTCTTACAATTATCTATCACTTCTTAAAGTCAGTCATATCAAGAGCTAAACCCTCTTAATCAATCGATTGATTAAATTATTTATTCTATTATATGTTTACATTATCAATATTTACAATACTTTTCCTATATAATCCAATAGTTTCATAGGTATAAAGAATCAAAATGGTTTTTCTGTCACGCAAACTATTATCCTATGATAAGATATTTAATGGAAATATACCCAATTAATTATCTAAAACCCTTTATTTCCTAAAGAAAAAATTTGGAGGTTATTATGCAAAAAACTATTTATGTATTACTTGCTTTTAGTTTATTGTTTTCAGTTGCCCCGCTCCCCAGTTCGGTTCTGGCGAACGAAGCTACAGAAGCACCTGCTCAAATGGATGTTTATTCAGACTCTGAAGGAAAAGAAGTGTTACAAACTATTTCTAGTGAAATGGAATTCACGCTTCTTAAATCAGGAACAGAGTTTTCAAAAATCAGCTTTTTAGATAGTGAAAGCAACGAATCAATCGTTGGTTACCTTTCCAATCTAAACATCCATTCACTTTCCACTCGTGAAAACACCGAAACAACGATCCCCTCATTGCCAAAGGATGAAAAAACCGAAACACAGCAAAAGGCCAGTTCTGTATCAAGCTTAAAAAAAGCTACCCTGGCTCCAGCCACTGCAACGATTAAAGGGGTTGCATTGAAAAGTCCGACCAATATCTACGAAACAAACAACACAAGCTCAAACGTGTTAAAAAGCTATGCACAAGGGACTCTGCTTACATACTCAGAAAGCAGCTATTCTAATTTTTATCAGGCCACAGTATATGTCAACGGTGTCGCTATGACCGGATATATTTACAAAAATGATGTTGAACTTCCGGTAAGCAACCCTCAAAACATTAAAGGTGTTGCAATAAAGAACCCTACGGTCATTTATGCAAAAGCTTCTGCTGAATCAAAAGGAATCAAAACCTATGCGCAAGGCTCTAACCTGACCTATAAACCTTATATAAACGGCTGGTATCAGGCGACAGTTTATATAAATAGTAAGGCTGTTGCCGGCTATATCAATGCAAAAGATGTAACGGTACCAACAACTTCTCCGATTGCTCAAAAAGGGATTGGCCTAGCCGCACCCACAGCCGTTTATGCTAAAGCGTCTGAAACAGCCAAGATACTAAAAAAATACGTTCAAGGTTCCATTTTGAGTTCTGAGACCTATATTGCCGGCTGGTCAAAGGCTACAGTCACTATTAACGGGAAAAAGAACACAGGCTATATAAAGGAAGCAGACCTACAACCATTGCTCGCTGACAGAGGCGAAAGCGGCAAAGGGATTGGCCTTGTCCAACCAACGGCCATCTATACTAAGGCGGCTGAAAGTTCAAAAGTCTTAAAAACATATGCACAAGGAACTGTATTGCAATATAAAACGTTATCCGAAGACTGGAACGAAGCAACTGTTTACGTGAATGGAAAAGAAACAACAGGTTATCTTAAAACAAAGGACCTTGAAGACGCATGGTCTTCCAGCCAAATTCTAAAGGGGTTCGCTTTAAAGAGTCCTACAAACATCTATTCAAAAGCAGCCGTTAATTCTAAGGTTTTAAAGACCTATAAAATGCGGACCGTACTAAGTTACCGGGAGCTGTCTGCTAACTGGTTTGAATGTACGGTGACGGTCAATGGTAAAAAAGTGACTGGATATATCCACGCGAACGATGTCAAAGGCGTCTCTTATTACGACCTATCTATTGACCAAGCGGTTGCGATGCAAATGAAGGTTAACCCGCAAACTGATTCTTCTGGTTCATGGAAGACAGCAACAGCGGTACAAACGGAATATTATTTAAATCCAACGAACTTTTTACAAACAACATCATCCTTTTATCAATTTCTAGACCTTTCCTCTGTTGCCGGAACGAATGCAAGTGAGTTAAACAGCACCGTTCTAAAAAACAAAGGCATTTTAAGCGGACAAGCTAGTTCGTTTATCTCAGCAGCAAAAACGTATGGAATTAATGAAATCTATTTAATTAGTCACGCTTTGCTTGAAACAGGACATGGAAATTCTGCTTTGGCAAATGGCATAGTGGTTTCAAGTATAGATGGTAAAGCCGTAACCCCTAAGAAGGTTTATAATATGTACGGCATCGGGGCTATAGATAAATGCCCTGAACAATGTGGTTCCGAATACGCCTATAAAGCGGGCTGGTTTACCCCAGAAGCAGCGGTTATCGGTGGTGCTCAATTTATCGGCAACGGCTATATCAATGCTGGACAAAACACCTTATACAAAATGCGCTGGAACCCTGAAAAAATGGTTGCTAATGGATACGCCACGCATCAGTATGCATCAGATATCGGCTGGGCTGTTAAACAAACGGTACAGATTGCGAATATGTACAGTCAACTGTCGAAATACAATTTAACTTTAGAAATTCCAAATTACTTGAATAATAACTAACTAGATTCGATCCTCAGGCATTAAGCCTGAGGATATTTTTTCGACAATTCCTTCTATATTCTTGAATGCAGGCTAGAAACCAAGTAAACTGTAATAGTTATACGAAGTTTTTTTAATTTTCATCCATCAATGTCATTTTTTTACTGTTTATTTGTAAATATAATGAGTTATAATGAAGTATTAACATATACTGTTAGTTACTTGTGTATTCAACTTGTCGAAATAGATGCCGCCTGGGATTTACAGGGTTCCACCATACATTACATCCATTTAAAATAGGATATACAGGAGGAAGAAGCATGAAAAAAGTAATCACATATGGTACTTTTGATTTATTGCACTGGGGCCATATAAATCTATTAAAGCGCGCTAAAGCTCTTGGCGATTACCTAGTAGTAGCCATCTCAACTGATGAATTTAATGACTTAAAAAATAAAAAAGCTTACCATAGTTTTGAAAACCGTAAAATGATCCTTGAAGCCATTCGCTACGTAGATGAAGTCATTCCTGAGGATACTTGGGAACAGAAAAAAGATGATATTATTCGTGAGGGGATTGACATCTTTGTGATGGGTGATGATTGGGAAGGGAAGTTCGACGAACTAGCTGAGTATTGCGATGTTGTCTATCTTCCAAGAACAATTGGCATCTCAACAAGTATGATCAAAAAAGACCTGACTAAAGTTAAAGTTCAAAATGGCTAGAGAACTCGCCATCAGGCTTTATTTACGCACCTTTAGTATCCTTTTTTCCATCTTTAGCATCCTTCCATTAAAGTCAAAGGCTGTATTTGTTACTTCCTTTGGCGACAATACTCAATATCTTTTAGATGAAATGGACAAGCAGGAGTTAACATGGAAACGAGTTATTTTACGAACGTCTACTAGTAAAATAAAAGGCAAAGACGATGGGCATACCATCGTCTTTAACTTTGAAACGAAGAATATCATCCATCTACTTCTCTCGATTTATCATCTGGCGACAGCAAAACGAATTATTGTTGATAATTACTTCGGCTTTTTAGCTGCTATCTCTTTCCGTCCAGGCGTTACATGTACACAAATTTGGCACGCAGCTGGGGCTATTAAGAAATTTGGATTAACGGATCCTTCCATCGCGGAGCGGACACCTGCCGCTAAGCAGCGATTCATAGACGTCTATAACATGTTTGATCATGTAGTCGTCGGCTCCGATGTAATGGCCGGAATTTTTAAAGAAAGCTTTGGTTTAACCGATAAACACATCCTTTATACAGGGATTCCTAGAACCGATTTCTTCTTTAATCAGCCTGCGCTTACTGAAGCTCAGCGTATACTGACTAGCAGGTATCCTGAATGGGCTGATAAAAAAACCATTCTTTATGCACCTACATTCCGTAACCAGACCCTACATTCAGGAAAGATTGCGCTCGACATCGATTTGCTTTACCGCGAACTTAGTCAAAAAGGATATGTCTTGCTGCTAAAACTTCACCCTGCCGTAACCGCAGATGTTGAACTCGAATCCGCTTATCCAGGGTTCGTACATAATTTATCTGACTACCCTGATATGAACGAACTGCTGCTGGCAGCCGATTGTCTCGTCACTGACTACTCATCCATTCCGTTTGAATATTCTTTCCTCGGAAAACCCATGTATTTTTATGCTTATGACTTGGAAGAGTATCAGCAGGAACGTGGCTTTTGGGAGGATTACACTACCTCCATGCCTGGTCCCGTTTCACGAACAACAAACGAACTAATTGAACACATCAAGCGGAACGGTATTGATCAAAACCAATTAAGCGCGTTTAACCAGAAATGGAATCGTTATTCAACTGGCCAATCCAGCAAAAACCTCGTTGATTTTCTCTTTAAAAATGAATGATCTCAGGCTGTCGAGAACCCTCGACAGCTTTTTATTATCCAGCCAGAGGAAGTTCACCTTATCTTTCCTTTACGTCTTCAACTTCGTCATAACCTTCCGCACAGAAAAGTGCCTGAAGCGCACACTAATTGTCTGGTTCCGCACATACTTAGGATCCACGCGCACATAAACTCTCCCGTTCCGCACATAACAGATGCCAAGATGATTAAAACACCCCAGCCGCACAGGCTCAAAAGACCGGTTTGTCTTTTAAAAATAGGGTATCTTTCCTTTACGTCTTCAACTTCGTTATAGCCTTCCGCACAGAAAAGTGCCTGAAGCGCACACAATTGTCTGGTTCCGCACATATTTAAGCTCCAAGCGCACGTAAACTCTCCCGTTCCGCACCGTTTTTCCTCTGTTCCGCACATAACAGATACCCAAAATACCCCAGCAGCGCGGGCTCAAGGCCGTTTTATAAATCAATAAGGGGCTGTCTCATAAGTCCTTTTTCAAGTAAAATAACGCAAAATAGAAGAGGCAGAAATGTTGTTAAAACAACATTTCTGCCTCTCTCTTTTTATTCAATTTTGGCTTTATTACCCCTTTTGGGACAGCCCCTTACTTTACTTTTTGTAGCGCGGTACGTCGTATGTGATGGTGTAGCTGTCGAGTAATTTATAGAGTTCGATGTAGTACTTGGTTTGTTTGGCTGCCCAGCCAATATCTGAGGCGTATTGGTGGTAGGCTGTACCATTGACCTCCATATAATTGGGGTTCCATCTCATTTTATAAATGGTATCTTGTCCCGCATGGATATATTCCTCTGCAGCATAGCGAGCGCCTTCCATGATTGCTTTATCCGCGTTCGTCCACCCCTCATTAAATGCCCGTCGCGCTCCACATTCCAACGCACAGGTGTCATAGGCGCCAATTCCATACATATTATAAACTTTCTTTTCGTAGTTCTTGGCATCGTCCGGGAGGATTTCGATTTCCTTTTCCACCACCTGTTTACCTTTTATATTTACGGTTGTATACACGGGTTCCCCTTTACTATCCAACTTTGCCTTCACCTTTATTCCCTTTGAAAGTCTTGACGTTCCCCGTCCAGTTTCCAATGAGGAATGAGCTAGTAAGTAGATTTCGTTGATGCCATATTTAAAGCTTGCCTTAATAAAAGCATCCGCCCGATTTTTTAAAATTCCTCGATCAAATAAAATTTTCTGATTAATCTCAGCAGGATTTAATCCAGCAAAATCGGAGAGCTTAACAAATTGATAAAAATCTGACGTGCCTTTTTTCACCTGCTCTGGATTCAGGTAGTTTTTTGTATCTGCAGATGATGCGTTCACCCAGCCAGTTTGAACCTTATACCATAGCTTTTCATCTTCCGAAACTTTAAAGCCTAAAATTTTCACCTTCGTTTTCTTAGGTAAGGTGCCAAGTGTACGCGAGACTGAACTTGTTCCCGCTTTTATCACCGTCTTCTCTAGCATATCCCCACTGTTAATATTTTTCGGATCGAGTTTGACACTGACCGCGGGAATATAGGCAGCATACTTTTTATCTGTCTGTGGGTTCACTTTCATCTGAGCTGCCAACGCTTCGTTAAGTGTAGTCCCATAATTCGTGTAGGTAACCTGTTCTTTTTTTGCTTTCTTATCAAACTTGACGGATAGCTGTGCCGTCGCTTTTTTTTCATAATACTCGACCTTAATAATATGTATCCCTGCACTTAGAGCCATTTCTACATTGAACGTCTGCACATTATCCTTCCACTGATCCACTTTCTTCACACCATCCACATAAATGCGGATTCCATCATCGGCACCTCCGCTCAGCAGGTAGGTGCCGCTTTTGGTAAGGTTCGTCCGCTTTTCAAAAACAGCTGAAAAATTGTTAGCTGGAATATTCGGGTCAGGTGAACCTGTTCCCCAGTTAACATCTAGCGTAGAAAACTGCTTCTTCACTGCTTTCCCCGTTAAATTCTGCTTACTATAAAACGTTGCTCCCCATTTTTCTAAAGGGGTGACTTTAGCAGCCTCTTTAATATTGACTTTAAGTTTCGCATTTTTTCCTATGTTATAATACTCAACCCTAATTGTATGGTTTCCTTTTGTCAGCTTTACCTGCTTTTCGAAATTGCGCTCTCCATCCTTCCACTCATTTACCTTTCGTTTTCCATCTACATAAATCCGAACTCCATCATCCGCTTTTCCCATCAGGACATAGGTACCTGTTTTAGAAACAGTCATTTTCTTTTCAAAAACGGCTGAGAACTTGCTGCTAGGAATCTTCTTCGCCGGCGATTTTGTTCCCCAAGAAAAATTTATCGAACTAACGGTGCTACTCACCTTAGCACCCTTAAAATTCACCGTTGGATAATACACTGCCCGCCAATTCTCACTAACCTGCGCTTTCGATTCAATCGAGAAACCAAACACCATTAAAAGAGTAAACAACGACACTAGCAAACATTTTTTGATAACTTACTCACTCCTAATTCCCAGTTTCCTCCCATTATCTACTAAAATAGTCACTTTGTTAACCACTTTTTTACAATTAAACAGATTTTTCGTGATATTTTGTACCTAAAAACAAGGATATTAATAGGATTCAAATGTATGACGTGTTAAAATTAGACAATTACATAAAAGACTCCTACTCTCAGAATCTAAATACTTATAAAAGGAGACCAATAATGAGACAATCCATTATCTTATCTGCCGTCCTTATGGTTGGATTATTGACTTTTTCACCCGTAAATTTTACAGCCGCACAGTCCTCAACTGACAGTGCAAGACTGGAAAATGAACCCTACGATAAAAACGAATTAATTATCCAATTTAAACAAAATACAAATGAAAAGACCAAACAAGCACTAATCAAATCTATTTCCGCGGTGGAAGCATCGAAATTGACTGATCATCATTTCTCCTTACTGACTCTTCCAAAAGGGAGCACCCTAGAAGCTGCAGCCAAAAGTTTGCTCTCCCACCCAGAAATCCTTTCTGCCGAACCAAATTATAAACTAGCACATACTTATATCCCGTCCGATTCGGAATACTCAAAGCAATGGTATTTAAAGAACTTAAACTTACCTGATACATGGGATTTGCCAAAAGGAAAAACGGTGATTAAAACGGCCGTTATCGATGGCGGTGTTCAAGTTAGTCATTTTGATTTAAAAGGACAAATAACAAAACCGTTTAATGTTATTACTCGCAAAAAGACTCTCTTACCCAATGATCATGGCACACACATAGCCGGCGTCATTGCAGCTGTTCAGGATAATGAAGGCACTAGCGGCATCGCGCCTTCCTCTAAGATTATTCCGGTGAATGTGTTTAGAGAGGAAGAAGCTGATATCTATGATGTTGCTGAAGGAATCTATTATGCGATCGATGCTGGAGCAGATATTATCAATTTAAGTCTTACGACGGATGCCTACACCAACATTCTCGATGAAGCCGTCCAAGCTGCAGCTGCTCGGGGAATCGTCGTCATTGCGGCAGCTGGGAATGAACATACAGCAAAGCCTCGCTATCCAGCAGCCTTGAAAAATGTTCTAGGAATCAGCGCCACTGATAAGAATGATAAGCTCGCCTCCTTCTCTAACTTCGGAAAGTATATAGATTTTTCGGCACCCGGAAAGGATATTTATTCGACTATTTCAGAAAACACGTTTGGTACCATGAGCGGGACAAGTATGGCAAGCCCTATGGTCTCTGGGGTTACGGCATTGATTCTTGCTAAAAATCCTTTTTTAACACCATCTGAGGTCCTTTCGATTTTGAAAGAGTCGTCCACTGATCTTGGACCATCAGGATGGGATCCGCAATTTGGAAATGGTAAAATCGATGCACACAAAGCATTGGTCAATACACCTGAATCAATGTCTACTCTTGAACTATCTGATAAATCATTCACGGTAGAAGGATCGAATAAATTAAACATTTCATTCACTCCTCCTAAGGACACGACTATTTCGCTTTATGTTGAAAATGCAAACGGACAAACTATAAAGAAAATGCTCACCAATCAGGCATCGACCGGGGAACCTATTTCCTATAACTGGGATGGAAAGCTTGACAATGGATCTTATCAATCTTCCGGAGATGTCAAGCTTGTCATTAAGACTGCGAATGCCCGCCATTCCTTGATTACTAAAAAGAGCTTAAAGGTAAATAATACGTTTGTGCCCGAACTGACTGTTTCAAAACCTAATTATCTCTATTCACCAAAAGCTCAGGCTAAACTATCCATCCCTATTCGGTTGAATAAGGACGCCGTCATTAAAGCGGTTATCTTAGATAATGCAGGTAATAAAGTACGAACCCTCCAAAAAAACAAACCTTTTACAGGGGGACGCCATACTCTTGAATGGAATGGCACGAATTCCAACAGAAGCCAACTGAAAGATGGCAATTATATGCTTAATATTTCTCTAATAGACAGTGATGGGCGCGTCGGATCGACAAAGGAGATTCCAATTGAGCTGGATACAGTGTCTCCTTCTGGATCGATTGTTAATTCCGATAAACGCTTTAAAACAACAGAAAAATCAAAAATAGAAAATACGATTACCGTTACTGAATCTGTTACTGGATCAGTCTCTATTATTGATAAAAACGGTAAAATTGTGAACAGACTTTTAACTGACACTTCCTTTAAAATTGGTCAATCCAGTGTGACTTGGAATGGTCAAACGAAAGATAAAAAAGCTGCCATTAACGGTGACTATCGTTTCAAGGTCATTTTAAGAGATAAGGCAGGTAATTCACGCATCATCAAAAGTCCATCATTTCATTTAATAAACGCCTAAAGAAGACTATCTAAATCGATAGTCTTCTTTTTCTTCTTTATTTTTGTTAAAAGTACATATTCTATCATTTAAACCTATTTTTCTCATTTTGTAACATAAATGTAATATAAGATTATCTGATTTGTTTGATAAGATAGAGTCAAACAACTTATCGAGGTGAGAAAAATCGTGAAAAAAGGCATTGCGACATTATCAGCAGCAGCTATCCTCTCTTCAGCATTTGCTTCTCCTGCCCTTGCTGCCAATACATATACAGTAAAAAGCGGTGATACTCTAACGAAAATCGCCAAAAATCATCAAACTACTCTTGCCAACTTAAAAGCACTCAATAAATTATCCTCTGACGCTATTTTCGTAAATCAGACATTAAAAATAGCTGCCGGCACTAATGCTTCAGTTACCACAAAAGCCTCGACTGTCAAAGCACAGGTTTCTATCGAGAAAACCAGCACGGCTACCTATACCGTAGTAGCAGGTGACAATCTAACCAAAATTGCGAACAAGCATCATATCACCCTTGGTGAGCTGCAAAGTCTTAATAAGTTAACCTCAACTGTTATTTATCCTGGTGATGTGTTAACCGTTTCTAAAACCAAAGGTACAACGGTGATTGACCTGCCGGAAGCGAAGAAAACAAGTACTGATGCTTCGTCGTCTGAGTCAAATACATCTGGTCTTTATACCATTAAAAAAGGCGACACTCTTTCGAAAATAGCCTCTCAATTTAAACTAACGCTTCAAGAGTTAAAAAGCTTGAATCAATTAACTTCGGATACGATTTTTACAGGGCAAAGTCTTAGTGTCAGCCAAACCGCTGCTTCTAAACCTGCAGCAAAGCCTACTAACTCGGATACAGTCAGCAATGTGGACCAGCAAGCTAATACATTAATTGCAGAAGCAAAGAAACACATCGGGACGCCTTATTCATGGGCCGGTTCATCACCAGGCGGCTTTGATTGCAGTGGATTCGTATACTATGTTATGAAGAAAGCCGGTTATTCCATTTCAAGAACTTCTGCCTCAACATATTTCGACCTTGGCAAAAATACGACCAACCCGAGCCCTGGAAGCTTAGTATTTTTTGCTGGTAATCCAGCTATTAAATCTATCATCACACATATGGGAATCTATCTGGGTGACGGGCAATTCATTCATGCCAGCACAAGTAAAGGTGTTATGATCAGTTCCCTTAGCTCTGGATACTATGAAACAAGGCTCGCAGGTTTTAAAAACTTCTAAAAAAAGCAGCCTCCGCTAATGCGGACCGGCTGTTTTTTTTATTATGCGCCGCTCATTAAATTGAAAAATATTCCAAAATATAAACAAAATTCAAATAATACATGTAAATACATGTAAAATAACTTCTATTTCCTGTAAACTACTATACATATCTATGGTACTATAATTATAATAACATTGGAAAGGAAGGAACTAATGCCCAATTTTCGCAACTCATTTTTATCCATCTTGATGCTGGCAGCAGGATTACTTGTTTTCTCTGAATCTGCTAAAGCAGCCTCGTCCATCAATTAGTTGTGAGCAGTTCCTTAAACATACCGCTCTAAACCGAAGACAGCACACGGTAAAACGAAGACTTATCGTACGAATACATTGGCTTATATGAATGGTATTAGTGCGGGTGACCGTCTTAGTGAAAAAGCCCAGGAAATACATAGTACCTGTTCAAGATTTTATAGCAAGTGCTGATTATGAAATAAAACGTTACCAGCTCTTATTGGTGATCGATGAGGAAGCAGCGAATAAACGTTATAGCGAAGCAAGAGAAAAAATGTCTCAGCTTCAGAAGTTAAATACAGCTTCAGCAGCCTTTAAACAAAACTCTCCTAAACGCTATAAAACGTTTGCGGCAACCGAGGAATTCTTACTATCGATGCAGAACCGCATCGAACAACTACTGACAGAGGCGGAAAATACACCAAACATTGAACCGGATTCTAGTAGTGAAACACAAGAATTAGAAACGGTTGAATAACAATTCACAGGATGAACGTCTAAATGATTAATCTGGCTGAATAATCGGAATAATGTTATAATCAAATTGATTTCTTTGTCGAAATATAACATGGTGCAAGATATTTCCGGATATCCTTCCTTTATTGATTATCCTTGTATAACAAGGAGATTATTAGTAGAATAAATAAGGTGTATCAGGATTATTCGCGTGGTCCAGCTGAACAAACTAATAAATACTTAGTTTTTTGTATATATTTATCTGTATAGTAGATAAACTGACAGCTAGTATAACAATTTACTTGAGTTGGGCTCGAACCGCTCAATGTGTTATGAATTTAAGGGGGAGCAGATATAGTGGATAACCAGAATCAAATCGACAATCTCGTAGAAAATTTTAAGAAACACCCGCCAAAAATAATAGGAGGCTACAAGAAGCCAGGGTGGGCATTAAAAGTGCTGGAAAAAACCAGCAATGATTCGACTGAGATCGAACCGGACGGAACGATTACTGCTAAAGCCATCCTTGAAGCTAAAGATCTTACATATTATCCAGCTTTCTTAACCATAGATATCAGCAAGAAAGGTCAAATCGTTGGTGCTTACTTACTTTCAGAGAAAGCGGAGCAATTCGAATTACTGCCTTTCGAGTTAGCTAAGGACTTTGTAGGTAAAGCGGAAGCCGAACTTACTCCATTCCGCTATCGTACCCTTGATAAAATTGAAGGCGACGAAGCGCAAGTAAATTGGCCTGAATTTTCATAAGCATAAAATGGACCCATCAGATTCTGATGGGTCCATTTTATGCGGTAAAAAACCCCCGCCAAAATTGACGGGAGAGTAGTTATGTTTGTGGAAGTGAAGCTGCAGGTGCATATGCCTTCCAACGAGATAAATCTGGTTCTTGTTTCTGGATTAATGAACTTGGGAAGATAAACGTCCACGGTTTACTTGTATTCGCTTTTACTTCAAAATTACTTAGATTAAATCCACCCTCACAGACAACATCTCCCTGCGCATCTTCAACCACCAGCGGAATTGTTTCAAGCTTAATGTTCTTCTCATTGCCATTTCTGACAAGAATGACGACAGCCAGAGCATCATCTTCATTGAACTTCGCTTCAATGCCCATTAAATTGATCTCACCTGGAGAAAGCTTTGGCAGTGTAGCAACCAAATTCTGCAGATTCTCTTTTTGAAGGCTGGAAAGTTCTTTTTCCCACGTTTCGTCAAGATCCAATAGATGCTCTTGTTCTTCTGTTTTATTTTTTAATTCAAAGGCAATCTTCCAGCCTTCTGCTGGAATGTCTACCGCTACTCGATCTTCTTTTCCGAAAAGGAATCTCCAAGGCATACAAGACAGCCCCGGAATCTCACTCACTTCGTCTAATTCAAACCGTTTCTTCGCTAATACCTGGCCTTCTGCATCTAAGAGCAACAAGTCCACTTCTTCAAAACGTACGGACTTCGCCAATGTATTTCGTAAAAACGTTTCGACGATGATATCATCTTCATCTTCGATCAAATCAATACCGGCAATGGACAGCTGATCTGGAAGTAAGGCCGGCAGCTTTTGATGACGGAATTGATAGATATATTTTTCAGCTACAGTCAGTTCCCACTCAGGATGGAAGTAAAGGCTCGTATTGACGGTTCCATCTTCATTAAACTGCGCTTCTTTTTCACTTGCTGTTTGGTTGGCAGAATTGATCGCTTGTTGTTTTTAATTTTCTTTCCTAAACGTCCCATCCTCTATTCACCCTCTTCATTTTCGTTTACGACATGATAATCATTTTTTATAAGTTCCATAAACTGCGTACTAATGCCTGCTTCGATGTCAGCAATCAGCAGGTTGAATTCGGCAGCTCCTTCTTTTTCAAAGGTGACATATGGATCTTCTTGGGCATACCCTCTAAGGGTAATTCCCTCTTTAATCTGAGTCATTAAGTTCAGATGCTCAATCCAATCCGAATCAATTTGCGTAAGCATGTAATTACGAAGCTGGAGTGCGAGCATTTCGTCACCTTTTAATTCAAGAATGGTTTGTTTTAGCTCATTAAATTCTGACGCTGCTGCTTGCTTTACTTGATACGCATCTTGGTCGATTAGTCTTTCTTCAGTCAGACTTAAGTCGATGAATAGCTCCGACAATTTCTCCATCAACTCTCCAAGTCTATGCTCTTCAGGATCCTCAGGAAGATGCTGATTGATTAAGGTATTCATATATCGTTCCATATAAGCCAGCAGCTCATCAAACAGATCATCATCCGTTAATTCAAGCATTCTGTCTCTCATGGAATAGATAACCTTACTTTGTTGGTCCAATACATTTTCAAGCTTTAATAAATGAATCCGGCTCGAATAATGTGCGCCTTCAATGTTATCCTGAACCTTTTTAACAAACTTAATTGGGTCTGGAGAAACAACTAATCCTTCTTCATCAACTTTTACCTTTTTCAAATAGCGTTCTTTTTCTTCTTCATCATAGTAATCGAACAGATCATCTTCTAAAGATATGATAAATTGTGAAGACCCAGCATCACCTTGACGGCCGGATCTGCCTCGAAGCTGCATATCGATTCGTTTACTTTCGTTACGTTCTGTACCAAGAATATGCAGACCGCCAAGCTCACGAACATCTTCACCCAGCATAATATCTGTGCCGCGGCCAGCCATATTTGTAGCCAGCATGACTTGACCCTTTTGACCCGCTCGGGCGATGATTTCTGCTTCGTCTTGCTCAGTTTTAGCATTCAATACATAGTGTTTAATTTTTGCTTTTGTCAGGGAGTCTGACAGTACTTCCGATTGTTCAATGGAAGTCGTACCGATTAACACCGGGCGGCCCATATTATGCAGTTTTTCTACTTCAGCAATAATTTTTTTAAGTTTGTCATTATACTTGCGGTACACCAAATCAGGATAATCTTCCCGCCGAACAGGCTTATTCGTCGGAATCGTAATCACATTAAGATTATACGTATCCCAGAATTCTCGTTTAGACGGAGTCGCACTGCCTGTCATCCCTGATAAATTCTTATAAAGTCTAAAATAGTTTTGGATGGTAATCGTTGCATGTGTTTCATTTTCTTCAGAGATTTCCAAATCTTCTTTGGCTTCAATCGCTTGATGAAGTCCTTCACTGAAGGAACGGCCTTCCATAATTCGACCGGTAAACTGATCGATTAATTCAATCTTTCCATCTTTAACAATATAATCAACATCCCGTTTCATAATGACAGATGCTCTTAATGACTGCATAACGTGATGCAGCAGTTCTTGGTGTTCAGCATCATATAGGTTTTTAAGTCCAAACGCTGTTTCAATTTTGCGCGAACCTTCATCACTAATAAAGGTCTGTCTTGATTCAGGGAACAATTCGTAGTCCACATCTTTTTTGAAGCTTTTCACTATTTGTGCGGTGATGATAAACAACTCTGCCCCATCACTAGATTGATTAGCAATAATTAACGGCGTTTTTGCTTCATCAATTAAGATACTGTCGACCTCATCGACAATCGCAAACTCATGTCCTCTTTGAACCTTATCTTCTTTCCGAAATACCATATTGTCGCGAAGATAATCAAAGCCAAACTCCGTACCCGTACCATAAGTAATATCGGCTTGGTATGCTTCTTTCTTTTCTGAAGGCTCCATTTGCGAGATGTTTAATCCTACCGTTAATCCAAGGAATTCATGAATTTGCCCCATCAATTCCATATCACGGCGAGCTAAATATTCATTTGCTGTGATGATATGAACACCTTGGCCTTTTAGTGCTTGAAGATAACTCGGCAAGGTCGCAACTAACGTCTTTCCTTCACCCGTATTCATCTGTGCAATACTGCCTTCATTTAAAACGAAGCCGCCAATCAACTGAACATCATAATGGCGCAGACCAATTACACGCTTCGCTGCTTCTCTAACTACTGCAAAAGCATCCGCTTGTATGTGTTCAATCGTTTTTCCTTGGCTTAATTGGCTCTTAAATTCAGACGTGCAGTATTTTAATTCTTCATCTGTATAATTCAAATATTTTTCTTCAGCACTATTTACCTTATCAACAAGTTTCAATAATCGTTTTAAATCTTTTGAACTCTCATTAAACAGCTCTTTCACTCTAGTTATCATGCAGTTCTCCTTTGTTACCATTAAATATGAAGCTAGTATAATTATATCATATTAACTAAAATATGGACGATAGTCCTTGGTTAATAACAAAAAAAGGCTGTCCCCAAGGGTCATTTAATGACTCTTAGGAAAGCCTCTGCTTTTATTTCAAGTTCACATGTAATGTATATGGATTGATGGAGGCATTCCCTTTCACATCACGTACTTTAATGTAGTAGGTGCCTTTAGTAAGATTCAATGAAAGAAGCTCCGGATCACCGAGTGCATATTGATCAGACTTCGCAACCCGTTTTCCATTTTTATACACTTCAATCACACCATCTATCTCATCGCCACCATCAAGCTTAATGGCTGCTGTTTCTTTTTTAGCAGCCTTAAATACATACCAATCTTCATCACCTTCACCGACGCCCGCATTAAGGTAGCCTTTAGCCGAATATGATTTAGCTTTGGCTTTCTTCAAATTCAGCGGTTTAGATGGTGTATTCTTTTTCACCTTTGACCCAGCATCTTCATCATTTTGATTGACTGGAGCTGCTGTGAACTTATACGGCCAAAGTGATATTCCCGAGCCTGAATCAACCAAGCCTAGAATTGTAATAAAGTATTTTTTCTCTTTTTCTGCTTTAAATGAACCATAATTTACTCCAGATTCAATAATGTTCATAAACAATATCGTTTTTTCAGATTCCTCAGGATCTAGTTTATGGTTGCCATTAGTATCTTCCGTGATCTGGATAAATGCGTATATTGGCTGCAGCAATTCATTCGGGAACTCTTTTAGAGAGTTTGGCATTTTTTTACGTTCGAACTTGGCACTGTATATGGCTGTTTTGTTTGGTGCTAAATAGAAGGTATCTACATCATTCGCCAAGCCAAAGTCCCCTTCTACCACGCCAGAAGCCGGTAGATTCTTTGCATCTTCTGGTTTATCATTATCTTCATATTGATCCTGTGTACTTTTCACTGCTAACTTTGATGTAATTTTGTATGGATCGAAGTTGGTTGTACCGCCTGCAGCCAGATAATAGGTCTTCCCAGCTTTTAAGCCGGCAAAAAATTTATCCGTTAACTTCACATCCCAACTGTAATAATCCATGTTACTCGCAACGGTATTTAAATATTTCACCGTTTTATTCGTTTCTTCATCCATGAATTCAGCGACTTCAACTATCTGTACATATGGAAGATCTTTTTTCGGACTCGGAATATCAAATTGATAGATTCCATTTTCTTCAGGAACCAACTTATACCAATCCTGATCATTATCGCTTTGAATATACCCATCCGCACTTTCACCAATTTGATATGGAAGCGCACTTGCATCAATGCCGGCAATCATATCCTCCTCAGTTACTTCTTCTTCCTCTCCACCTGAGGAATACCCATCTTCATCTTCTGGCATCAGTTTGCTGTCAATCTTAACTGTAAATGGGAGCATTGACTGTCCTGCTTCCATTTCTCCATATTCTATGAAGGAAAAGTCATCTTCTCCGTAGGAATATTCATAGGACATTTTTTTACTTGTAACGCTCACATAGTATTCTTTTTCCGGCTCTGACATGAAGTACAGTGATTCACCTTCACCCACTCCACCATTGTTGCTCATATAGAGAGCAGGAATGGCTTCCTCTTCACCCTCTACAGGCGCAGGGTTCTCACTTGGAATATCTTGCTCAGGAGCTGGTGTTTCTCCTGATTCTGTCTCCTCTGGAGGTGGGAACAACTGCTCTTTTTCATAAACATTTAACGCAATATTTATACCAGGGATCCCTGAAACATCTATCTTCATGAGTCTTGATTCATCTGCCTTGAAGTGGAAAAAGTCTTCATCACCTTTTTCTCCAGTTAAATAAGCAGGTTTTGATGTGAACGGAAGCGCTGCAACTTCTATTGGTGTTTCAAGATTTGACTCATCTTCCGGTAATACTTGATATTTGGAAACCTGAAGTTCATAATTGGAACCCTTTTTTGTGGAATCATCAAAGCTGCCGTTACTATCTTTGACACCAATCGCGACTTCTCCAGTAAACGGCGCCTGTATTAACTTAGCTTCCGTTTTTCCTTCTCTCTCATTATTAATGTCTATTATTTGCGGGTTTTCATCCCCATAAAAGTGAACCATCATCTTATAATCATATTGAGCTTGTCCGAGTAGAGATGTTTGAATATACTCGCCTTTCTTCACAGAAAATTTAATCCACTTTTGTTCAAATGGTTTAGTAATGGTTTCTTTAATAGAAATAGGCTGATCTGCATTCAATGCAGTTGCCTTTTCAAGAATTTCTTTTTGTCCCCAATTTTCTTTAACGAAGGATGGCAGTTTTTTAATATTGTAATTTAAAGCTGCCACAGGATTGACCTGACCATTTCCGTACTTAATATCGAATCCTGAATCCCCCAAATCTGTTGCCGTCTGCTCCAAAATGTACTCAACCTGTGCTGGAGTTAGGTTAGGATGCTTCGATAATAGTAAGGATACAGCACCTGCTACAACTGGTGTGGCCATTGATGTTCCACTCATTCTAGCAAAAGTCGATTTTTTTGCTGTATCATAAAACGGTGCATAAATATCCTCACCAGGAGCAACAAGATCTACTGAAGCCCCGTACGATGAATAATAGCTTAACTTCTTACTACTATTAGTTGATCCAACGCTGATAACTCCCTCAAAAGCTGCCGGATAACTCGCATAATCATCGCCGTCATTACCAGATGCTGCGACCACGACAATCCCTTTTTCGATGGCCTTCTTTACAGCCTCTTCAAGCACTAGTGACGGATACCCTCCGCCAAGACTCATATTAATGACTTGGGCACCTTTTTCGATGGCATATAAAATCCCCTGAGCAATTGTATAGTCCGAACTATAGTACTGACCGTCAAACACATCAATTGAGAGCAGGTTCACATTTGGGTTCATTCCATAGCCGCCAATCCCATTATCTTTCTTAGCAGCGATAATTCCAGCCACATGTGTTCCATGAAAATCTGGAGCAGCTGGATTCATTGGGTTTGCTGCATTATAGCTTGGAAGTAAGGAACCTTTCAGTTCAGGATGATTACGATCGATTCCTTGGTCAATCACCGCAACGGTAACTTTATTCTTTCCTGCAAGCTTTTGAGCTTCATCAACATTCAGCATCGATAACGCATATTGTTGATCGACTTTAGGATCGTTTGCTGCAAATGTCTTGAAGGTCGGACTCATATTAACCGTGGTTACTTTGGTGTTTTTTTGATAACTTTTCATTGCGGCTTCGAGGTTTTTTTTATTCTTTACTTTCACAACTATGTACTTCAACTCTTTTATTTGTTGAATAACAGTCGTTCCTGCCCGCTGATGGTCTGCAGCAGATAATGGTGTCTTATATTTGATGACAAGCGTGTTGTCACTGAACTTCTTCTCCGTGTTTTGATTTTTTGCATTGAATGATGACGCCTGAAGACTTTTAAATGATTTTCCAGTTGGAAGACCTACATGTGCTTCCGCATGATGGAAAGAAAGCACCGGTGTGATGGCTACTGATAGACTGATACCAAGGGCTGCTATCTTTTTAGAAATAGGTTTCATTATATTCCCCCTCATATATTGCTAGATATATCATAACCGAAAATACCATTAATGGAAATATTTTCTTTTTATATTTAATAGACTTTAAATCATTCAACATAATTTCTTTTATTTTTACTATTTTTCAACAAATTTCTTCCTTAATATTTAATAGAAATATACGTAAGGCTACCGAGACTTCCCTCGGCAGCTTTTTTCTTATATTAATTTTTTTGCTTAGTTTGGCAAATAATACAGTGGATGAAGGGAGGAATTTGATGAGGAATTTCATCTCAACTTTACTAATTAGCTTTTTGTTCGTCCAACCAGCTGCAGCTGAAGCATCACACTCGGAAGAAAGCACCTACCCGAAAAATGTTATTCTCTTAATTGGAGACGGCATGGGGCTTGGCCAAATGGAAATTGCTCGTCAATTCGAGTATGGCCGTAAAGGTGTGCTGCATCTTGAAAAGCTTGAGCATACTGCGCTCATGCGCACATATTCGGCTAATCGGCATGTAACCGATTCTGCCGCTGGAGGCACCGCACTCGCTACTGGCGTCAAAACCAATAATGAAATGATTGGAGTCGATGCAAAGGGCAAACCTGTCGACAGCGTTCTTGATGCATTCAAGGCAGCGGGTAAAAGGACAGGTCTCATCTCGACCAATATGGTGGTGGATGCCACACCGGCCGCTTTTGGGGCGAGCGTGACTAACCGCTGGACTGGGTTTGCTGATATTGCACAGCAACTTCTGCAAAATAAAGTAGACGTTATTCTTGGCGGCGGTGCTTTATATTTCAGTCCAGAAAAACAAGACGGAGTAAATCTGCTGAAATCCTTTCAAGCTAACGGCTACGTTATTGCGAATAATGAAGCCGAGTTGACTGCTGCTCCCAATACCGGCCGCCTGCTTGGTTTATTTCATCCCGATTACATGAATTTTAAACAAGACAAAGAAGAGTACCATTCTGAGGAACCAACTCTAGCCGAGATGACAAAGAAGGCACTTGAGGTTTTAAGTAAAGACGAAAAAGGGTTCTTTTTAATGTCTGAAGGTGCTCGAATTGACCAAGCCTCACATGCGGCTGATATCGCTGGTATATGGAAAGAAACCATTGAGTTTGATAACACAGTTAAGCTTGTTACTGACTGGGCTAAGAAGCGTGGAGACACACTGGTTGTCGTACTGGCTGATCACGAAACAATGGGCATCTCAGCAACCGAACCGATGAACATCAACGCCTATAAAAAAATAAAAGTGTCTCCCTATTACATGGCGTCCCAATTAACATGGGGACCTGATCAAACAATCGACCCAAAAGCCGTAAAAGCCGTTTTCAAAATTTACGCACATCTAAATCTGTCCGATCAAGAATGTACTCAATTTATAACAACCATTCAAAACAATACCCATGGGGTATACCCAAAAAACAAAGTACAATGGGAAATCGGCAGCGTCATCGCGCAGCATTTTGATGCGGGCGTCATAACTTCCTCCATCCGCAGCAAAAGCACTACCGGTGGACACACCGCTAACATGATTCCTGTCTTTGCAACAGGACCTGGAAGCGAGGCCTTCCATGGCGTCATCGACAATACCGACATCTCCCAACTCATCACCAAAGCAGCAAGGATACCATTTATTCCTGGCCAACATCAGCCCTCCCGTTAAGGGGGGATGATGTTTTGACCACGCTTTTGGGAGAAAGCATGCTGAAATACGATGGTTCTGGGCAATATGGTCCGAAAATAGAGAATAGCTGAACGGATGGTTTTGTGAAAATGTGTATCCTGCTCTTTTTCATTTGATCTTTCTAAGACTTTTCGTATTTATAGACTCTTTTTGGACAAAACACGTTGAAATAGGTTGGCTGCTTGGCAGCCAGCTGCCCGATTCTATTGGATGGAACTCTACATGGTGACGCATTCGGCCCAAACCCGATTTATTCAGCCCAAATGAACAAATATTCGACCCTTTAGTTTAATTTGCTCCGCGCAATGTTTCCGATCCAAAGGGTTTGTGAAAAATGTGTATCCTGCTCTATTTCATCTGATTTTCAAAGCCTTTTCACATTTATAGACCCTTTTTGGACAAAACACGTTGAAATAGGTTGGTTGCTTGGCAGGCGGCTTCCCATATCTATTGGATGGAGCTCAATATGATCCCAGATTCTTCCCGAACTCGGGTACATTCTGCCCGAACAGCCAAACATTCTTCCTTAACTTCGAAACATTCTTCCCTAACTCGCATTCATTCTTCCCTACACTTGGAAATGGACAA
>NZ_AJTN02000009.1 GCF_000305495.1 Peribacillus psychrosaccharolyticus ATCC 23296
AGGTGGAACTTTTATGAAATTAGAAGCAAACAAAGAATGATTCTTCTAGATGATAATTTATAATCAATTATTAGATAATTTAAACGGCATTCTTATTTTTACATCTATTTATCTTCTTTATTACTTCTCTCATTATTTTGAATTTCCCCCTTAAATCTGAATGTATGATTATACTAAGAATCATACGTTCAAAAGGCCGCCAAATGGCAGCCTTTTGAACGCTAATTTACACCGTTAGTTAAATAGCTTTTATTAAATCAAGGGTTTCCAATCAGAGTCTTTTTCATCTTTCTCATTAGGTTTTCTTACAAACTCAATAACCCTTTCCTCACAAGCTCCTAACACAAGATAGTTTTTTTGTGCTCGCTTTAATGAAACTTCATTTGCTCCACCTTCAGAATCTGGATAATAAAATTGAACCCCATCATCTTCCCAACCACAAATTTCACATATATAGTAAGTATCTGGTGGCTCTTCAGGTAATGTTTTATATCCACAACAAGGACAAGTATATTTCATACAATCACCCCAATATCTATACCATACCCTTGTTCAACTATTCTGTCCTGATAATAGTTGAACAAGGGTATTTTTTTATCTAAATTTGAATGTATGATTTGTATTAGAATCATACATTCAAATAACGCTAATTGGGGCCTTTTGAATGCTTTTAATTTTCAATTGGATCCCCCTTTTTTATAGCTTTAACCTTCACTTCAAAATCCTTCATACCATATTTTTGGGAGATGCGCTCGAAAGAAGTGACTATTTCATTCCGACTTTTTTCTTCTAGTGGCACATAAACATTAATTGTTTTTTTATCTGGACGGAAACCGAACGATATAATATCGTAACCGTCTGTTAGTTCACTGCTTTCTTCCATGAATGCTTGATACTGTTCTTCCTTTTTTTGAGTATTAAAGTAATCATATACAGAGAAAAGTATAAATCCACCAACCAGAACACTTAGTATTATAATAATCTGTCGTTTTTTTAATTTTTTCATATACTCATCTCCAAGTTTTTAAATTCTATCTTTATTTGTAATTTTACCACATTTACCCTATATTTAATTTACTCTTAGAAACACGGAGTTAAAAAAGTAATCATTTTGAATGTATGATTATATTAATTATCATACATTCAAATCGTTGATTTCATTGACTTTATTCGCTTTCTCTCTTTATACTAAAAAAAGAGAAAAAATCGTACATTCAAATCGTTGAACGCCAAGGGTTTCGAGACCCTGTTTTTGAATGTCGTCAGAAAGGGCGAGAAACCATGAAATCAGAAAAAGATGTGCAGCCGATTCGGAATCAGCAGCAACTAGACGATATGAAATGGGCGCTTAAACGCCACTGTTCAGAACGGGATTACATCCTCTTTATCCTCGGCTGCGAAACGGGCCTGCGTGTTGGAGACCTTCTCCGTCTACCCACCCACCAGATCCTCGCCTTAAAAGGCAAACAAAACAAGATCCTGCGTGTTAAAGAAGGCAAAACGCAAAAAATCCGCGACATTTATATCGCGAATTGCTTCCAAGAGGTCTATGAGTACGCTAAAAACGTCCAGAACGCCTGTTTATTCCCGTCTCGTAAAGGAGACAACCCTATTACCCCTACTCAGGCGTACAGACAGCTAAATAAGGCTGCAGAGTATGCTGGTGTGGAACATGTCGGCAATCATACCTTACGGAAAACCTTTGGGTACTGGTTTTATAAGTCTACGAAGGATATTGCGATGTTGCAGCGAATCCTGCATCATGCCCATCCATCTGTTACTCTGCGTTATATCGGCATTACGGAAGAAGAAACGAATAACGTATTGAAGTCATTTAGCGTCTTTAAGCAAATATAAACTTGTTACATAGGGGGAAACTATCATTGAAAAAATTTCGTGGAAAAAAGCGTTATTTTCGTAAGTTGTGGCGAGAATTAAACGTAGAACAATATAATTTAGACTTTGGGCAAGAAGGTTGGTTTGATACTTGGCATACCCATCTTGATTTTTACGGGTTTGGTAATAATAGTATGAAGATAAGAAGAGAACATATAAGAGCACATATAGTTTTATATAACAGTTTATTAGAAAAGCTCCGAACATTTGATAAACCTTATCAATTGTGGATTGGATTAGTGGATGAAGAGGCAGGTTTAGATGCAGTCTATATCCACACTCCTAATCCTAATGAAGACAATTTCCCACTTAAAATGGAAGATTTAAATTGGGATTGCACTGTCCCAAATTATTTAAAAGATTTAATAAACCTAAGCGAATTTAGTGTAGGTCATTATAAATGGGAATCGAATAATCATTACATTATCCATTCAAAAAGTAATGGGATTAAATTGTAGGGTTATGTTCAACTTTAACAGAGCCATTAAATAAAAATAGCAACTAGTTAACATAAACCCCTATTATCGGTACTAAAAAAGGATCTTCGATTGGAAGATCCTTTTAGCTGCTTAAACTATTAACATCCCAATTAATTTGTTATAAGTTATAAAAGCAGAAATTATTTCTTTACATTATTGGTCCATAAAACTCTGTATAAAAGTGCAACCTCAGCTTCTTCAATACCTGTGGGGAGTTCACCATTTTCGCTTCCAACAGACCTCAGTTTATTTTTAGTAGTGCCTACCCATGCTACTAAATAAACAGGTTTGTTTTTCTCTAAAGTAACTTTTTTTCCTACTAGTTTATTGAAAGAAAAAGATGTCATGTTATTTGAATAATTCGTTGTAGCAAGCCCAAAAGGTGTGCCAGCTATCAGTTTTAAAGAAGGGTTTTCGTTATTAATATTACCTATTCCAAAAGAAATGAAGCTATCTTCAAATTTAGTATTCGGTTCATCCGAAGTAGTTAGTAACTCCTCTTCAAGTTTTCCTTTTTCATACATTTCCACGGAAAATTGTAAATCCTCATCTTCCTTCAACTCGCCTTCCAACTTAAAAAATTCAATTTGTTCTACACCTGTTTTACTGATGAGCAATCTTTCTTTTTCACTCATGTTATATGGATCAATGGTTATATTCGCATTTGATAACGGTTTTTCTTTTTCTACACCTGCGCACCCAGTAAACAACATGGCGAAAATTATAAACAAGCAACAGCCTACTAAGTTTCGCATTTTATTCTCCCAGCTAACCATTTTTCTACTAATTATTTCATATTGATCCGGTTTTTTCAATAAATAATTCGATTATATGGCCCTTTAGATGAACAAGGTTCAAGAGTATCAAATGAATACTCTATACAAATCTAATTAACATAATTCAACTTATCGGTAATGAAAACTAGGGTGGTAAAGAGCAAGGTATTAAGAGCTTTTACACACACCCTTAATTGATAAAGAGCATAAGGAAAAAATGATATCACCATGGTGAAATAGGCAAAGCTTAGTGTTTTCATGCTATCGCTCAAATGTCTTCGATGTCCCTTTGTCGCCCCACTCTTTTTGATCAATTTCCCCTTTATGTCCCCTACTGGAGATAAAATAACGGAACACATTTGTTTGTATTTTCCCACGTTTGTAGCTTCTAATGGCTTGTTTAAAGGCGTTTATCGCGAAATATGTAATGGTTTCCGGTTCAAATAAATGGGAAATAGCTTTAGTATCCAGGAAGATACTTTTCCAGAATTCTTCAATCGTGGCTGCATCATCAAAAAAGGCTTCATAGCCTGGATAAATTCATTCTGAACATAAGAAGCTGTAAAAGTAGAATCTAAGGAACCCTGCTTACGTGCCTTTATGTTTTAAGTATATTAGTTTTTAAAAGGTTAGTAGTTTCGCCTTCAGAACGTGAGGCTTCATCCTTAATCTCAGAAAAGAACCCTAATCTGAGAAATTAGGATTCAGCAAAAAGAACTATTCCTTTAGTGTAACCAACATCAGTAATTACTAGGCACGCAGCCATCAAAAACTAATCATCATGAATCCTTGTTGATCAGAATGTACATCCACCCACTGTGAAACATTTTGTTAAGCAAGGACACTTTTCAAGACCATGCATCAGATAATCTACATAAAATTAAGCCTAAATTACTTAGTAAAGGTCTTTCTATACATCACCTCTTGAGGAAACTTTGAATCCGTGAACCCTCAAAACCCATCTCCAGACGAAAGTTTTAGAGGTACAGGGGGACTTTGCACTTTATATTTAGAGAACAGAATTTAAAAATAGATTGAACATTCCTTCTAATTAGATTACAATCTAATTAGATACGTTTGAAAGGAGGTACAGTCATGCAGTTAAACAAATTGATAGCTTTTCACAAAACTGTCGGCGATGCAACCAGAATTCGTATTTTAAGTCTGCTTGCCGCTGGTCCTAAAAACGGACAGGCACTCGCTGGTATTCTAAGTCTCAGTCCTCCCACGATTTCACATCATTTAGCTAAACTAAAGGAAATCAATCTTGTTACAGATCGGAGAAATAAAAACACGATTTACTTTCACCTGAATGAATCCGTTCTACACCAATATTCGCAATCATTGCCAAAATTAATTATTGGAAAGGATAATCCGATGACTATGGACAATTCGCTTCAGCTTGAACACAGAAAGATAGTAGACAATTTCTTCTCTGATGGCATGTTAAAAACGATACCAGCACAACGTAAGAAAAAAATGATCGTTCTTTATCATATGGCTGCCGGTCTAAAAATGGGGAGAAAATATACTGAAAAAGAAATCAATGATTACATAACTCAGTTTCATCCAGATTATGCTACCATCCGTCGTGAGTTTATCGTTTCCCGTATCATGCACCGGGAAAATGCCATTTACGAACTTAACCCAAGAGAATTATGGGATGAAATCGTCGAGTCATAAAATCCAAAACTCTTATTCAAAAAAATCATCAGTCAGATAATTCCTGCTGATGATTCATTACTTTTTAAATTAAATGGCAAAATGATGCCCGCCAATTACTCTTACAACCTTCAGCGTTCTCATCCACTTGCTGTCTGAAATACTTGGATTATAAAAATAGAGTTCGTGATACGCATAATCCTGAATCGCAATGGCCTCATTCACTGCACGTTGTGCATCTTCACCCGCTGGTTGATTAATCGCGCCATCATCGACAGGTGAAAATTGTCCTTTTTGATAAATAACATCTTTGATTGAATCAGGGAATTCATCATCTTGAACCCGGTTTAATACTACTGCTGCAACGGCTACCTTCCCATTATAGGGTTCACCCTTCGCCTCTGCATGCACAAGCCTGCTCAGCAGTTCCTTATGTGTCTCACTGACCACAGAAGGAATTGTAAATGTATCGCCTGGGTTCGCAACATTATTTTCATTTTTATTTACATCTTTAAGAACTTGTATAGGAACACCATACATTTTAGCTATGTCCCATATGCTTTCGCCTTGTTTTACAGTATGTTTTTTTGTATTTTTGTTTGCTAGAGTTTCACTATTCATTGGAAATGTGAAGCCGAGTATTAAGATTCCAAGAGTAACTGCAAAAACGAATGAAGTAAATGTTCTCATCTTGTCTCCTCCTTGTTAAGCATTCAACAAGGATAACAAACTAGACAAACAATTTCAGCGCTAAATTTTTACCAAGGAAACGGAGGAATTTATTCACATGGAATGCACGGAAAAACTTAACTCTGTGCTTTATGTGCTTCCCATTCTTCACGTAAGATTCCCATCCGAATGGAATCATAATATTGACCATTATAATAGCGGCATTTTCGCAGCCGCCCCTCTATCTGCATCCCTATTTTTTTCCTACTGCGATCATTCGTTCATTCCCTGACCAAGTAGTTATCCCAACTCGAGCTATCTCACTGAGTTGAGAGAATAAATATTCTGTATATAAAGAGAGAGCTTCTGTACCAAATCCCCCCTGCCAATAGACAGGCTTATAAATGGTAATCCCCATTTCCAGCCATCTTGTCGCCTCATTCTCCCAATAAAAAATCACCGTACCAATGACTTCTTCACCAACAAGAATGACCATTTGGGAATAAATCCCCATCGCTTCATCCATCATTAGTTCGTTTAGCTCTTGATCATAATACATTTCAAAATCCGGACGATTATGTTCGTAATATGGAGCATCCCACTTTTTCCATTCTGGATTTTCTTCCCCATAGCGCAGGTTCCATAGTTCTGAAATATCCTGTGGTTGAACATTTCGTAAACTGATTTTTTCTCCATCAATCCGCAGATTACTCAAACGTAAATTCCCCCAATTTCTTATTCTATCTTTTACTATTCAACAATAATACCTTGCATTCCTGCTCATTGTAAAAATAATAAATCAGGACCTTACAATTTTAATAAATACTTGTCGCTCACGAGGTCCGTCAAATTCATAGAATTGAATTCCTTGCCATCTCCCTAAAAGCAATCTGTTTTTGTGAAGGATCACTTGTTGTGAGGAGCCGACTGTACTCGCTTTGAGATGGGCTGCTGTATTTCCCTCTTCATGCTGATCTAGCGTATGATTCCAAGGATATAATTCATCTAACCTTCTCATTACATCTGCTGCTACATCCGGGTCAGCATTTTCATTTATGGTAATCCCTGCAGTGGTATGCGGACAATAGATGACTACCATTCCTTCTTCTACAGCCGATTCATTAGTAAATGAAATAATTTCTGGCGTAAGGTCAATTACCTCATCTCTTTTGGTCGTATGAACTGTGATTTTTTTAAACATCTTTCTGCCTCCCTGTATAATAGTAGTTGTATTCCTTTACCCTATTTTAGCCAGAAAAATCAGTAAACTTCCCCTGCCTGTTTATTTCTCAATTCGCTTTTTATTTACATATGCCGCCAATTCTGCAAACTCTCGCTCAAACTCTTTTATTTCACCCTTTGAAACCTGCCTATTACCATAACGGACATCTTGATAGATCGAGATTATTCTCTCTTTGGCACTCACACTATCATGTGGCAGCCTTGATAACCAGTGTGAAAATCCTTCCGCTTTTCGTCGGGCAAATGGTGCTGCTAGTTTCATTTCCCATCCATAAATTTTTTTACGAATCAAGTGGTGAGGAGGTTTACTCAACCTTTCTTCTGGTAAAGGTACCAGCTTGGAATTCATTTTAGGACGGTCATTTTTGGTCATTCCCAAATTTTTTATTCTCTGTAGACGACGACTTAGCAAGATTACGAGTCCTAGTAACATTCCTCCAAATAAAAGATAGCCGCCTATCATAGGATCAGATGTCCCTGCCTCTTCATTCAAAAACATTCCCATCATGTCTTCGGAAGGTTCCTCCTTCACCTCTTCCTTTGTTTGCAGACCAAGCAATAGATCTACTCCATTATTCAATACAGGACCAGTTACAAAAGCTGATCCTGTAAACACAACAAATAATAGATACTTACAGATGGCTAGGAAGGTTGGGAGCAGCATGTATATAAATATCCCTCCACTAGTGGCTGCGATACAGATGGTTAGTCGACTTCTTGCTAGTCTAACTGTATGACTTTCTAGTAAAATCAATAATGCAGCAATTATCAAGAAGAGACCTAGCATGACCCGATTGATCGCTAAACCCGACAGGCTGAGACAAACGAGTACAATTAATCCACAGATGAGTACCTTCTGTTTGTTGTTTTTAATCCCGCTCCAAAAAAGAATATAAAAAGACAAAGTGAATAAAAATGAATACGTAAATCCTGTATTAAATAAAAAGAATATGGAGAAAAACACACTACCTAACAAACTAACTTTCAACCTGATTGTTTGTTTCATCGACAACCATTTAACACCACATATTAGGAGTAAAAATAGGCTAAACCATATCGAATGTATATCAGCGGATAAACCAATTACCAATAGAATAAGAAAATTATATAGAAAGAGCAGCATCGGTTCCTCCTCCTGATAAATGACCATGTTCATTGACATAGACTACTTCACCCTGTAAATTTCCTCTTATGCCGGTACCGCCGACCAATATGGTTAAAACGGATGGTGCTTGTGATTCTTTAATATACGTAAGAAAAGCAGTCTCTGAAAAGGCCGCACCAGAGGTAGAAAGTTGAGCAAGCGCCGTTAACGATGCAGCCAGATGCTCATTACCTTCGCGTAAATTAAGGGTAAGCGGCCTTCCCCCTTTATAGATATTAATAAATAATTCAAAAGACAGGTGTTTAGTGGTCATATATTGACACAGAAATGCTGTAAAAGAGATTAAGTCTTCAAATCTCGAGTGAAAACCACGTTGAGGAGCAGACAAATTCAAACAAATAGTTACCCCGCTATGTGTGACAGGCTGATACTTTTTTGCCACCAGTTGTTGCATCCTTAAAGAAGCCTTCCAATGAATATGCCTAAAACTTTCATTTTCATACTGCTTAACCCCAGACACAGCTGATGCATCTTCTAGATAAGACAACCTGCTTTGTTGGATGCCTGGCATTAATCTTTCTAAACGTTGAATATTGCGAATAGGTTTAATCAATGGGTAAACGAGAATCTCCGTTTGCAGCCTTGGAAGTACAGGAAAGTAGGTCGTACTCGTCCTAAACCAGTCATAGACTATTAATTCAACATTTTCTATTGTATAAAGTCCGCGCTTTTGAGGTCTGATTGAAAGCCGCCATTCAATTGAGTCTTTTGCCGGAATGAGGAACGGATATACCCGCCGGTCTGAAAGCACGCCGTCTCCAGATTCTATTAATACACCTTCAGTTTCAATCGTTTCACTTAATTCAAATGACAATTTCCCGTTTGGAATCGACAGTTTTGCATTGTTTCTAACGCCGATTCCGATAACGGCTTCATTCCCTGGGAAAACCCGGTACCGTCGATTTTCATTTAATATCTGCATAGCATTCGTTATATGATTGGTATAATAATGGACCATGATTGCGTATGAATAATAGATAAGAATACTGGTCATCACGACTGGGTGTTTTAAAAAAATCAGGTCCCAAATGAAGATAATGATTGTGCTCATGATGACTTTATCACTTAAAAAAAATGCCTTATCGATATGGGGGTTCCGCTTCATCGAGAGATCTCAACCGGCACATCGACTTCATGAAGAATTTGCTCTGTGATCTCTCTGCGGCCAGCTGTCAGTGCCCCTTCCATAGTTATCGTGATTCGGTGCGATGCTATCGCTGGAAAGACGAACTGGACATCCTCCGGTATACAATAGCTTCGACCCATGTATAAAGCTTTTGCTTGTGATGCCTTCAACAAAGCTAGTGAAGCACGAGGGCTAAGTCCAGTCTCGCAATACTTACTAGAACGTGTGGCAGCTGTTAACTGAAGAATGTAATCCTCTACAGGTTCACTCACAAGTATTCGCTTCGTTTCAACTTGTAAATCGATTAATTCTTCAAGCGTGATACACACTGAAAGTGTATCAAGCGGTTGGTGTTCTCGAAACCGCCGAATGATAGTTCGCTCTTCTTCCTGTGAGGGGTACCCGAGGGGAATACTCATAAAAAAACGGTCAAGTTGAGCATCTGGCAGTGGGAAGGTTCCCTGTGATTCCAACGGGTTTTGGGTAGCAATTACAATAAATGGAGATGGCAGTTTAATCGTTTCACGATCGAGTGTTATTTGGCGCTCCTCCATTGCCTCTAATAAACTCGACTGTGTCCGCGGCAATGCACGATTGATTTCATCAGCAAGTAAAATATTTGTGTAAACTGGTCCTAATCTTTTTTCAAAATCATTCGATTTAGGATTAAAATACTCTATGCCGGTAATGTCACTTGGCAAAACATCCGGCGTGCATTGAATTCTAGAGAATTGTCCAGCCATGCTCTTAGCCAATGATTTAGCAAGAAGCGTCTTTCCTGTTCCAGGGACATCTTCAAGCAAGACATGTCCGCTGCATAAGACAGATTCAATAAGCAGCTCAATCGCTGTTTCATTTCCAACAAATACTTTCTGAATGTTCTTCTTCAGCTTCTGTAAAGATTCCATATCCGCACCCCAAAATTCCAATTTTTCTACATCTTTCTATCTTCGACATATTAAAAGGAAATTCCTGTTATATCGAGGGAATGAACGGAAAAACCCCCGCAGGAAACTTTCCTGCGGGGGTTATCACACAACTATTTACCCTTGAAGTAACAGCTGTTCTGGATCTTCAAGTAAATCTTTAAGTGTAACAAGGAAGCCTACAGCTTCTTTTCCATCAACAATACGATGATCGTAAGATAATGCAAGATACATCATTGGTCTGTTTTCAATAGCGTCTCCAACTGCGATCGGACGCATTTTAATTGTATGCATACCTAGAATCCCAACTTGCGGGGCATTAAGAATTGGTGTAGACAAAAGAGATCCAAACGTTCCACCATTCGTAATCGTAAATGTTCCGCCTGATAAATCTGATAGAGCAAGCTTATTATTACGAGCTTTCACTGCAAGGTCAGCAATGTCTTTTTCGATTTCACCAAAGCTCTTACGATCTGCATCACGAACGACAGGAACCACTAGGCCTTCGTCAGTTGATACGGCAACACCGATATCATAAAAGTTCTTTTTATGAATTTCATTTCCATTGATTTCAGCGTTAAGCAATGGATATTTCTTTAATGCTGCAATAACCGCTTTCGTAAAGAAAGACATAAATCCAAGTTTTGTATCATTATTTTTAATGAATGATTCTTTATGTCGTTTACGCAGATCCATCACTGCTGATAAATCAACTTCGTTAAAAGTTGTCAACATCGCTGCTTCACTTTGTACTTGAACTAGACGTTTAGCAATAGTCTGACGACGGCGGGACATCTTAATAATTTCAACACGGTCATCCTGCTTAGCCGGAGCAGCTTTAGGTGCTGGTGCTTGTGGAGCTGCTGCTTTAGGTGCTGGTGCAGCACTCGCTGCTTCAACATCCTGTACGCGTACACGGCCTAATGGATCAGTTACAGGTACTGCACTTAAATCAATCCCTTTTTCACGTGCCAGTTTACGTGCAGCGGGAGAAGCAATGACAGTTGATGTTGATTTCTCCTCTTGCTGTACTTCTGGAGCTGGAACGCTTTGTTCAGCTTTTAGTGATTCTTCTTTTACTTCTTCAGCTTTAGGTGCTGCTTGTGGAGCCGCAGTTCCTTTGCCGCTTTCGTCAACAATGGCAATAGATTGTCCAACTAAAACGGTATCCCCTTCTTCAGCTAATAACTCTGTTAATGTCCCCGCATAATCAGAGATAATTTCGACATTTACCTTATCTGTTTCAAGTTCTAGAATATATTCCCCTTTTTCAACCTGATCACCAGGCTGTTTCAACCATTGTGCAATGGCTCCCTCTGTTATTGATTCAGCTAATTCAGGTACTTTTACTTCAGCCATTTATTTCTCCCCCTCAATAGTACGTGTCGTTGCTTTAGATAAGATACGTTGTTGTTGTTTTTTATGGACAGTTGGATCTCCCTCAGAAGGACTTGATCTTCTCTTCCTGCCAACATACGATACCTCAAGTTCTTTCGGTGCTGCTGCATTAATACGTGGTTCTACAAATGTCCAAGCCCCCATATTCTTCGGCTCTTCTTGGACCCATAGAATTTCTTTAAGATTTTCATATTTTGTTAGCGCTTCTTTAATTCCATTGAATGGGAATGGGTAGATTTCTTCAATTGAAATAATCTGCAGCCATTCTTCATTCCCATCTGAAGCTGCTTTTTCACGTAATTCGACAGCAAGCTTACCTGTACAGAAGACAATACGTTCTACCGCTTCTGGATTTTCTCCCAGTCCGGTTGTCTCAATGAAGGACTGGAATTGTCCTTCCGTAAACTCAGCGGCATCTGAGGCCATGATCTGGTTTCTCAATAAGCTCTTCGGAGTCATCATAACAAGCGGGCGTACTTCATCCATTTCCAGAATTTTCGCCTGTCTTCTTAAAATATGGAAGTATTGTGCAGCAGAGCTAAGATTAGCAACAGTCCAGTTGTTCTCTGCAGCCAATGACAAATACCGCTCTAAGCGGGCACTTGAATGCTCTGGCCCTTGACCTTCATAGCCATGCGGCAACAGCATGACAAGACCAGATTTTTGTCCCCATTTAGCACGGCCAGCCGCAATAAATTGGTCGAAAATCACTTGTGCTGTATTGGCAAAATCACCAAATTGTGCTTCCCAAATAACTAAGGTTTCAGGAGCAAAAACATTGTAGCCATATTCAAATGCAAGGACCGCTGTTTCAGTCAATGGACTATTATGAACAGCAAAAGATGCCTTCACTGAATCAAGTGTGTGAAGAGGAGAATACATCTGACCATTGACACTGTCATGCAGCATGATATTCCTCTGTGCAAACGTACCGCGCTCCGAATCCTGTCCGGATAAACGAATTGGCGTCCCATCTTTTAAGATTGTCGCGAAAGCTAGTGTTTCAGCATGAGACCAATCAATTTTCCCGTTTTCTTCAAACGAATCGAGACGTCTTGAAAGAATACGTCCTAACTTTTTGTTTACGCTAAAGCCCTCTGGCCATTCAACAAGCTTTTTATTAATATCGACTAACTCATCTACAGAGACAGCTGTATCAATAATAGGAAGTCCAATTTCAATATTTTTTGGTGTAATCAATTCAGCTATATCTTCTGGTTTATCACCTGAAACGCGATCGTATGCTTTGGTTAATCTTTCATCGACCGATTCATTTAGACTCATTGTCTCTTCTTCAGTTAAAGCACCTGTTTCGATCAGACGATTCTTATACAGGTCTTTAACGGTAAGATGCTTATGAATTTTCGCATACATTTCAGGCTGAGTAACTAATGGCTCATCCATTTCGTTATGTCCGAAACGACGGTATCCGATTAAGTCAATAAGGAAGTCCTTCTTGAACTTCGTACGGTATTGATGAGCAAGTGAAACCGCAGCAAGACATGCTTCTGGATCGTCAGCATTGACATGAACAATCGGAACTTCAAAGCCTTTTGCCAAATCACTTGCATATTGGGTAGAACGAGAATCTTGGCTTTCTGTTGTAAAACCAATCATATTATTGGCAATGATATGAACGGTTCCGCCCGTTTTATACCCGCGCAGGCGGCTCATATTAAAGGTTTCAGGAACAATCCCTTCACCAGGGAATGCCGCATCGCCATGGATTAGAATAGCTAATGATTTTGTAATATCTTGCTCAGGGAACCCTGCTTCCGTACGTGTTTCTTGAGCTGCACGGGAATAGCCTTCCACAATCGGGCCGACAACTTCTAGATGACTCGGATTATTGGCAAGGGTTAATCTTGCTTTTTGTGTACTATCTTTAGTAATTTGTTTATCCAGCCCTAAATGATATTTAACATCACCTGTCCAGCCGTCATTGATGCCAATTGAACCCTCAGAAGGAACAAGATCCTTATTCGGAGAGTGTTGGAATTCAGAGAAAATAATTTCATATGGTTTGCCAAGGACGTGTGCAAGTACATTTAAACGCCCGCGATGCGCCATTGCTATATTGACATTTGATGTTCCATTTTGAACAGATTGTGAGATTAACTCATCCAGAATTGGTACTAGCATATCGAGTCCTTCAATAGAGAATCTCTTTTGTCCGACATACGTACGATGAAGGAATTTCTCAAAACCTTCTACTTCCATTAGTCGTTTTAATAATAAGCTTTTCTTTTCATTTGTTATTTCAGGGAACATATTGCCTGATTCCACCATATCCAGAAGCCATTGTTTTTCTTCAAGATTATTTACATGTTGAAATTCAAAGGAAATGGTTTTCGTATAAAGCTGTTTTAAATAGACAAATGCTTGATAGCCGTCTTTTATTTCAGCTGGAGCCTCTGGACAAATAAATTCAGCCGGAATTTTTTTTAAATCGTCGGCTGTCAATCCATATCGTTCTAAATGGATGAGTACATTATCTAATGGCTCATCATTCAGCGGGTTAATTTTCGCAGCTAAATGACCATAAGCACGAATATTTTCAGAGAATTTCACTGCAGACATAATTTTTTTCATAGACAGTTCTTCACCTTTTGATGCAGTAGAAACTTGTGGTGAGGAAACAGGTCTATTCTCGGTTTGTTCACCCTCTGGCGGCGGTCCTGATTGTACAAAAAATTCTTTTAATTCCGGATCAACCTCATCCGAATTTTCTTGATATAAATCGTATTGTTCCAAGACATACCCAAGGTTTGGGCCTGAAAATGCTCTCCATGGGTCGTATGCAGCAGTCTTGTTGGTCATTTTTTATTAAACCCCCAAATTTTACTTAATATTTTTACTAACCGTTTTATCCATCCCCTAATGCCCATCCTTAAACTACCTATTTTCGGTAAATATATATAAAAATAGTTATTATTTCAAAAGATATGAATATTTAAAGGATAAAACGTTTTCAGATGTTATATTACCATGTTTTAAAGGAAATATCCAAAGGTTAAAATGGCAATGAAACATAATATTAAATATGATTTCTGCTTTACGTCATTTATTACAGCGTTTACATTCCTTTTTCCTGAAATAAGCCCTGTTTTTGCAAATTATTTATTTTTCAAAAGCTACTTTCTAGTATACAGGAGTGTTCTCTATATTTTCCAGCATGAACTATTTTAATGCCTTTAATCCTTCTATCCTGCTAAAATCTCCATGCAGTTAAACTTAAATTCCCATATTGATAGCTTCTATGCAGCAGTTTTGCCTGTTTCTCCTGATGTCCTAACCCCATTGCAATAATAAACGGAATAAAATGTTCCATAGTAGGCACTGCTAAACTAGCATATGGTGCTAGACTTTTAAAATTAAATAGGGATTCTATATCCCATTTAAGAACCTTATCTTCCAGCCATTCCTCAAAGCGCACGGTCCACCCTTCTGCAACACCGATATTATATTGAAATTGCTCTAAATTATGACTTGTACCGCCGCTGCCAATAATTAAAACATCTTCTTCTCTTAATTTGGCAAGTGTTTTCCCAATCTCGTATTGATACGACAAAGGTAATTCTGGATCTATTGATAATGCAATTACGGGAATGTCCGCATTTGGATACATTATTTTTAAGGGTACCCATGCCCCGTGATCTAACCTGCGCGTATCATCCAGTACTGAATATATTCCGATTTTAGATAATAAGGTCATTATGCGATCAGAAAGCTCTATTTCCCCAGGAGCTGAGTATGTCATTTGATATAACTCATCGGGTCCTCCTGCAAAATCATAAATAATACCATTCTGCCTGCAGGCGGTTACAGCCTGTTCCCCGCTCTCCCAATGTGCGCTGAAGATGAGGATTGCCGAAGGTCTTGGAAGCTGCTGTACATAATTTTCTAAAAAAAGTGTATACGGATTTTCCTCTGTAAGGAGCAGAGGTGTTCCATGGGCCAAAAACAACGAAGGTATCATGTTTCAAATCGAATCCTTTCAGTATCTGACTATCTGTTTCTTTTACCATCACCTACTCATTATAAACATTTATTCAAATTCAAACAGACTTGACGTATTACGTCTCATGGACTTTCCCCAAATTGAACTTTTTCTGTGTATTCATTGATAGAGTCAAATTGGTATCCTTTTGCTTTAAGTCCTGTAATAATGTCAGGCAGTGCGCGAACTGTATTCTTCATACTATTAATATCATGCAGTAGAATCACAATTTGTTCTTGATCTTTGGTACCATTCAGAACATTTGAAACGATGGTTTGTTTACTGACAGATGGACTGTAGCCGTCTGTCGAATCAATGTCCCAATCAAAATAAGTGTACCCTCTTTTTTTTAGTTCGGATTTTATTGAAGCCAGCACTTCCTTTTTCGGACTGCGTTGCACTGCGAGATTCCTTGAACCGCCTGGAAAACGAACGATTCTTGAATGCACACCATACTTTTTTAGCATTTTTTCTAAAAGAGCCATGTCTGCAAAATACTTATCCCTTGACCCATATACCACTTCATAATCATGTGAGTACGTATGTAAAGCTAATGTATGACCTCTTGCCGCCATTTCCTGATAAGCCCCATCTGCATATCCTTCTTCATTGCCCATAACAAAGAAAGTGGCTTTAACGTGATATTGATCTAAAATATCTAAAATCGGCAAGGTATTTAACGATGGACCATCATCAAAGGTTAAATAAGCTGTCTTCTGTCCCTTATTTTGCCAACTCTGAAGAAGAGGTTGAATCTCCTCTGGAATAAACTCCTCTGGCTGCTGATTAGCTGCTGCAGTATCTAGCGTAAACATAAAAAATAAACAAAGTAGTAAAAGTAAACATTTCTTCATATGATTGCACCATCCTTTATTACTAAGTTGCACAGCACAAAGGATCTCATACAGAAAAATTGATAAAAAGAGCTTGAAACGTTCTCCAAACTCTTAGCTGACGATCTATTCATGTTCGTTCTTCTGAAGCTGTATTGTCCGAGGAATGGTCATTTGAAATAATCGCTTAAGCAAGATTCAACGCATTATACATCGCCATATTTACACCCTCACCAACAAATGGTGACATTACATGCACCGCATCACCAATTAATGTTACATTCGTTTTACGTTCCCATTTGAAACCAACACGTCGCTTAACAATACAATCCTCTGCATGACGGATATAGTTTTTTAATTGTTCATCCCAGTCATTGAATAATTTAAGATAGTTGCTTAGCCTCTTTTGGGTCATTAAGTGAAATGCCATATGATTATTTTCATCGTTCAAGAATCTATGCAATTTTAATTATTATACTTTCGTTAATGGCAATGTCCGATTTTTAAACAAACAATAAAAGCAGACGGTCAATTAGAGGTGCAATACCAGCACTTCTAAACCGTCTGCTTGGTGTGCATTCGGTATTCAATTAACTCATACTGGTGAATTTTTAATTCAATCGATATTAACTAGCGCACACTTTGATTTTCATTTATATACAAATAACTTTCTATTTACGCTAAAAAAGTCCCTTGTACGATGCTTTTCTAAATTCCCTCACTAAATACTATTAAAATATAATATTTAAAGGAGTTTCATTGAACATTCGCGAATTTATAATGATATATAGAGAGGAGCATCAAATATGAACCCACCAATTGCTAAAAAAATTCCTCAAACATTCGAATTACACGAGGACATTCGTCAAGATGACTATTATTGGATGAATGATAAAACGAATCCTGAGGTAATCGCCTATTTAGAGGCAGAAAACAGTTATTACAATGAAGTAATGAAACCTTTAGAAAATTCCACAACAGAATTATATGAAGCGATGGTTGCAAGTATCCCCGCTTCAGAGAGCCAGGTGCCCGTTCAAAGCGGCCCTTATTTTTATTACATACGTCAGGAAAAAGAGCTCCAGTACCCAATTTATGCAAGAAAACATGCGATAGATCGCGCTCAGTTAGCATCGGCTGAAGAAGAAATTACATTAGATTTGAATACGCTCGCTTCTGATGACGACTATTTAAGCACAACGGATATTCGTATCTCAAACGATCATCGCTACCTTGCCTATTTAGAAAACCGAGATGGCACAGATAGCTATACTTTATTTGTGAAAGACTTACATACAGGTGAGATACTTCAAGATGTTCTACCAAATGTATATATTTATAGTAGTGTTGAATGGAGTAATTGTGGAAAGTACATATTTTATGTAATATTAAACGACCTACAACGCCCTCATCAATTGTGGCGTCATGAAATTGGGACAGCAGTTACAGACGATGTTCTATTACTAGAGGAAACAGATGTTACGTTTAACTTATTTATTTCGAAGTCACAAAGCAGTCGCTTCATCTTTGCGACTTCAAAATCAACGACAACAACAGAAGTTCAACTAATCGATGCAGACAATCCATTAACGGCACCTCGCTTATTCGACGCTCGTCGTGAAGGTGTTGAATACGGTGTTGAGCATTGGGAAAATGATTTCATCCTCTTAACAAATGAGAACGCATTGAACTTTACTCTGCTACGTTGTCCAGTAGAGAACTTATCTGCGCGCACACCTATTGTGTCTTACAACGAAGCATATTTCCTTAAAGGCATCTACCCATTCAAGCACCAAGTTTATGTAACAGGACGTGCAAATGGATTAGAGCAAGTATGGCGAGTAGAGGAAAATGCGCTCGTTCAGCTTGAGTGGGACGAAGCGATTTATTCCGTATCGATGATTCAAGAGCAAGATTATGAAACAACAGAAGTGCTAATTCAATATCAATCTTATATAACACCTAAAACAACAATCAGTATAGATATCGAATCTGGTGAACGACATGTACTGCAAGAAACACCTGTTACCGGTGATTATGACCGTACGCAATATGTTCAACAGCAAGTATGGGTACCTACTGCAGAAGGCGTCAATGTTCCAGTGCTCCTTCATTATAAAAAAAATGCATTAGACAACGGTCCTGCGCCGCTTATTTTATCTGCTTATGGCTCTTACGGCTACAGCAGCGATCCATTCTTTAGCGCCTACCGCTTACCGGTGCTTGATAAAGGCGTGATTTTGGCTACTGCTCAAGTTCGTGGTGGTTCAGAACTTGGTCGATCTTGGTATTTTAACGGAAAAATGCAGCACAAGAAAACACCTTCACAGATTTCATTTCGGCTGCGGATTATTTAGTGCAAGAAGGCTTTACAACAACTGAGTTAATTGCAGGTCGTGGCGGTAGTGCGGGAGGCTTACTCATTGGGGCTGTTTCCAACATGGCAGGCGATTCCTTTAAAGTCCTTGTCCCAGAAGTACCCTTCGTTGATGTGATGACAACTATGCTAGACGAAACCATTCCATTAACAACGAGTGAATGGGATGAATGGGGTAATCCAAAAAATCGTGAAGATTATAATTATATGCGCTCATACAGTCCATACGATAATGTGGAAGCAAAAGCCTATCCGCATATGTATGTAACAACTGGCTTAAACGACCCACGCGTTGGCTATTGGGAACCAGCGAAATGGGTTGCACGCCTACGCGAACTAAAAATAGACGACAATACATTAGTACTGAAAACAAACATGGGCGCAGGGCACTTCGGCGCATCCGGTCGCTTTAATCAACTGCGTGAGCTAGCAGAAGGCTACGCCTTTATTTTTAGCAAACTAGGCGTTAAGTGAACAAATCATCTAACTGAAAAAAAGGAGGTAATCAGATGGAGTTTTCTCCATAATTACCTCCTTTTTTTATTATACAAACTCCTACCAAGAAACAGCATTGCAATGCGCGGACTCTATGTGGCAAACAAGAGATAGTGGTGGGTTTAGTGAAATTGCTCGGTTCTATTTATACACCGAGCTACTATTTTTTTGTACATCATGCGGCAGCTATTTATAAATAATTTTATATGGCCCAAGATGTTTTTTTCAAAGCTATTTCTAATATTCTAGTCCTGCAATCCCAAAACCTCCAGGTCCTGCATGGGTAGAAATCATTGCACCTGCTTGCATCCATGTTACATTTTCGAAACCTGTTTCCTTAGTGATTTCATCCATTCGTCTCTTAATACTTTCATCAAGTCCGATAGAGTAGATCAAATACAGCTGTTTTCTATCAATATCGTACTGGTTTAAGTAATCTCGCATGAGTTTTTCCGCAACCATACTCATATTCCCACGATATTTTTTAGTTGAAACAAGCTTTCCTTCTTTTAATTCGATGCAGGGCTTAACTTTTAACAAGGACCCACCAATATAAGCTACGTTGCTTACCCGTCCACCTGCTCTTAGAAAGTCTAAGCTACCAGGAATGAAAGCAAGCTTTGTTTTAGGAACCACGGATTCTATTTTTTCTATTAAGTGTACATGACTAATGGAAGGTTCTTCCTCAAGCATAGTTACCGCATACATGACGATTGCAGCTAATCCACCTGTAACGTTTAGGGTATCAATTAGGAAAAGATCTTCAAAATCTTCCGCGGCAATTAACGCACTTTGAAAGGAAGCAGATGCTTTTGACGTATATCCAATGTGAATAATGATACTATCAGGAAAATTCACTCTAATTTTCGTAAATAACTCATGATACTCATATACATTTGTCGCTGTTGTAGATGGTATTTTTTTGGTACGACTATAATAATCAAAAACTTCCTCTACAGATAACTGCCCATCTAAATAATCTTTGCTATCCATGATGACGTGCATCGGCACTACTTGTATTTGATGTTTTTCAACCAGGTCTTCCGGTAAATCCGCTCCACTCTCTGTCGATAAAATAATCTTTCTCATTAGACATTCCTTTCAACTAACGCAGCCATTCCTGCGTACTTATTTATTTTATTTATCCTAAACATACACTAAAAGGGGAAGTTATCCAGTAAAATAGTCAGAAAATTTACGAAAGTATGAACTATCAACACTCAACTAACAAAAAGGGCATTTATTAAAACCTCGATTACCTTCTCATTTTTTTAAATATTTTTACATATTCCTCTTCCTCTAAAGAATTAAATGATCAATTTTTTATTGTTAAAAAATCAATGAAGTGCATAAAAGATTATTTCTCTTGCTTCGCCTATGGTTAAATGGTTAATTTCTTCTTCATTAAACGAAATGTATTTTTTTGCCAATAAAAAAAACCTCCCCTTCATTTAATTAGTTTTAACTAAATGAAAGAAAGATCTATATATTCTACAGATGGTTTTATCTCTTAGAATTGATTCTTATTCTAAACCTAAGATAAAGCTCCAATTGAACCAGAAACCCACTGTAACTCTCATCATCGTTCTACATTAAAGTACCGAGCCTGTGGATGGGCAAATACCATAGCGGACACAGATGCTTCCGGATCCATCATACAGCCCTCAGTTAACTGAATGCCAACATCTTCTGGTTTAAGCAAACGGAATAACTTTTCCTGATCTTCGAGATTTGGACAGGCTGGATAACCGAATGAAAAACGTTGACCAGTGTATTTAGCTGCAAAACGGTCCTTCATCGTCATATCAATCGGATCGCTGATATCTTGGTCATCCCGCATCAGCTGATGCAGCCGTTCCGCAAATCCCTCAGCTGTTTCTAGTGCAAGTGACTGGATTGCATGGCTTTTTAGGAAGTCGCCTTCCGCTTTCCATTTCTCAGCATACTTTCTAACATGCTTCCCTGCTGATACCACAAAAAATCCTGCATAATCCATCACTCCCGAGCTGACAGGTTTTAGAAAGTCAGCAAGGCATAAATTCGGGCTTGTTTCCTGCCGTGGAAAATCAAACATTTCGAGTATTTCATTATGGTTCTCTGGGTTGTATATGATTATTTTATTTCCATCACTCTGGGCAGGGAAAAATTGATAAACGGCATTGATTGTATATTCCTCTTGATTCTGTAAAAACATGATTAGTTCATCAACTAAGTTATTTAAAGCAACTGCCTTATTGTCTCCTGCTTTAACCAGCTCAGCAACCTTTCCTTTCAACCCCAAGTGATGCCCGATCAACATTTGTCTATTAATATAAGGACCCACCAGTTTGTATGGATAATTCCGCAGAACATGGCGTTTTAGGTCAACTGGCTTTTGCACAGGTGCTGGTTCGATTGCAGGTGCTGTTGAGAGTTTTGGTTTGGGTTTAGGCAGCGCAGCAGCGGCAATTGCATTTTCTTTTGCTTTTTGACGTCTGCTTTCATGCTGTTCAAGAAAAATCACCTTTTTCTCTTCATCATGCAGCGAGTTAGCCGTTGCAAGTCCGTCCATTGCATCTTTAGAATAAATAACGGATCCTCCATATTCAGGAGAAATCTTGAAATCGGTAAATTTACGTGACAGCGCAGCACCACCTACCAGTATCGGTAAGTCAATATCCGCCTGCTTTAAATCTTGAGCAGTGAGTACCATTTGCTGAGCCGATTTAACAAGTAATCCTGATAAGCCAATTGCGGTCGGTTGATGAAGTCTTACTGCTTCAACGATACTTTGCGACCCCACCTTTATCCCTAAATCTACCACCTCATAGCCATTATTAGATAGAATAATTTCCACTAAGTTTTTTCCTATATCATGGACATCTCCTTTAACCGTAGCAAGCAGAATTTTCCCTTTTTTGCTGCTCTGGGCTTCTGCTGTCATATGGGGCTCAAGATGGGCAACTGCAGCTTTCATCGCCTCAGCACTTTGCAGCACTTCGGCAACAATCAGCTGATTATCATTAAACAAACGACCCACTTCACTCATTCCATCCATCAACGGACCATTAATGATTTCAAGCGGTGCCTTTCCTTCCTGAAGAATGAGGTCTAAATCAGGGACCAGGCCTTCCTTCGTTCCTTCAATAATATAATTAGCCAGCCTCTCCTTAAGTGGAAGCTTCGCGATATTTTCCTTTTTTTCTGCTTTCTTTCCTCGGTAAAACTCTGTGAATAAGGCTAGTGCCTTGTCTGTTGTTTTAAAAAGCAGTTCCTCAGCGAGCGCTACTTCATCCGCTGGTATGGAAGCAAACCGCTCAAGTTTTTCAGTATTCACGATGGCATAATCAAGCCCTGCCTTTGTACAGTGATAGAGATAAACGGCATTTAGTATTTCTCGTCCTCTTCCAGGAAGGCCGAAAGAAACATTTGATATTCCAAGAATAGTCTGGCAATCTGGCAGATTGTCTTTAATCATTTGGATTCCTTTAACTGTTTCTAAGGCAGAACCAATATACTGTTCGTCCCCAGTCCCTACTGGAAAGACCAATGGATCAAAAATAAGGTCCTTTGGATTGAGCTTGTATTTATTGACAAGTAAGTCTACTGAACGTTTGGCTATTTCTAGTTTTCGTTCTGCACTTACTGCCATCCCTACTTCATCAATGGTCCCGACCACAACCGCCGCTCCATATTGATGGATAAGCGGGACGATTTTTTCAAATCGCTCCTCCCCATCTTCTAAATTGATGGAGTTAATGATCGCTTTCCCTTGAGAATGTTTCAACGCTTGTTCAAGCACCGCTTCATCTGTTGTATCAATTACCAATGGAACTTTAATTTTTTTTACGACCTCAGTGACAAACTCCTTCATATCACCGAATTCATCGCCATCAGGGTCTGCCAGACAAATATCAATCACATGTGCCCCTTTTTTCACTTGAGCGCGGGCTATTTCGGCAGCTTGTTCATAATGTTTACCGCGAATTAGTTCCTTGAATTTCCTTGAACCAATCACATTCGTACGCTCTCCGACGAATAGAGGACGCATGGAGTCATCATAAAGCAATGGTTCAATTCCGCTCACAGCATGCGTATGCGGCTCATCAGGCACCGATCTAGGCCTAATATCTCTTATCGCAGCTGATAGCTTTTCAATATGTGCCGGTGTTGTGCCACAGCATCCGCCAATGATATTTATCCAGCCCTTTTCTGCAAATTGTTTCATTTTTTGAGCAAGTGAGTCCGGCGTTTCGTGATAATGTCCTTCTTCATCCGGAAGACCTGCATTTGGATAACAGCTGACGGCTGAATTAGACAGCCCAGCGAGTGTTCGAATATGATCAATCATAAATTCCGGACCTGTTGCACAATTTAGACCGACTGCTAGTGGCTTCATGTGCTCACATGAGAGATAAAAAGCTTCAATAGATTGACCTGCAAGGGTGGTTCCCATCGGTTCAATTGTTCCTGAAATAATGATTGGAATTTCTTTTCCAACTTGTTTAAAAGCTTGTTTAATCCCCGAAAATGCCGCCTTCACATTTAACATATCTTGACATGTCTCCACTAGAAGTAAATCAACACCGCCGTCAATTAGTCCGCGAGCTTGTTCTTCATATGAAGCGGTTAAGCCGTCAAATGTAGCACCGCCGGTAACCGAAAGCGTTTTTGTTGTCGGTCCCATGGAACCTGCCGTATAACGCGGCCATTCAGCCGTAGAGTATGTCTCACAAGCCTTACAGGCAAGTTCGGCAGATCGTTTATTTAATTGATAAGCAAGGCTGCCAAGATTGTATTCATCGAGCACGATATCGGTTGCCCCAAAAGTATTCGTTTCAATGATATCTGCTCCTGCTTTTAGATAGGCTTCATGAATGGATTGAATGGTATCTGGGATCGTAATGGATAAATATTCATTACACCCCTCAAATTCTTCGCCTCCAAAATCTTCTGCTGTTAAATTTTCATTTTGAATCATCGTTCCCATTGCTCCATCTAAGAGGAGAATCTTTTGAGATAGTACTTCATTTATCGTAGGTTTATTCATGTTCTATCACCTCTGCTGGTTTCTCTTTGTCTGTTGTGCGGATATATTGTGTAAGCTGTGCTGTCATGTCGTAACGTAAAAATGGGGTAATTAAATAGATTCCTTTAAATCTCTCCATTGTTGCATCAATCAATTCCTTAGCAATAGCATTTGCTTCGATCTTAGCTTTAACAGGATCGTTCCCCGCTGAAGCCATTGATGCTCGAACCGAATCCGGTAATTTAATTCCTGGGATTTCATTATGAATGAATTCGGCATTACGTGAACTTGTCAGAGGCATAATACCTAGAAAAACAGGCGTATCTAAATGTTTGGTTGCTTGATAGACATCTTCTATTTGACTTGTGGAATAAATAGGCTGCGTTAAAAAGGATTGGGCTCCGCAAGCTATTTTCTTTTCAAGCCTTTGTACGGCTTTATCTAAGTATTTCACATTTGGGTTAAAAGCCGCGGCAATTTTAAAGTTAGTCCGCTGTCCTAAACTTTGACCTGAGTAAGATAAGCCTTCATTAAATTGTTTGATTAAACTGATTAAATCAAATGAGGATAAATCATAGACAGATGTAGCCCCCGGAAAATCCCCTATTTTAGATGGATCTCCAGTAATAACTAATACTTCATTTAACCCGAGTGTCTGTAATCCCATTAAGTGAGATTGCAGTCCGATTAGATTTCGGTCTCGACAGGTGATGTGAATGAGCGGATTCATATTAAGCTCATTTTTCATCTTGATCCCAAGAGCCAGATTGCTGATTCTCGGACTTGCAAGTGAATTATCTGCCAGTGTAACCGAATCCACACCTGCATCCCTTAGAGATGTTGATCCCGCCATAAATGCCTCGATTCCTAGTTTTTTAGGCGGATCTAGTTCGACCAAAATTGTTCGTTTTGTTTTTGCCTGCAGATGAATGGCTGGTATTTGATCCTTTTTATCGACTTCAATAATCTCAATTTGACGAGCCTTACTAGCTTTTTCCTTAATCGGCGCCAATGTTCCCAGCGCTTTTTTTACCGCTCCAATATGCTTAGGTGTTGTCCCACAACAACCGCCGATAATTGAAGCTCCCTGTTCACGTAATTTCAACGCACTTGAGCCGAAATATTCTGGAACAGCCTCATAGACAAGGCGCCCATCGACGTATTCCGGAAGGCTGGCGTTCGGATACACGGCAATACCTGCGTTCTTTGGCAGCGGTACTTCTTCTAACGAACGTATCATATGATGCGGCCCTAATCGACAGTTCAATCCGACAACGTCTGCCCCTAGTGCATCTAGTCTTGAAAAGGCTTCATTGAGATGGAGGCCATTTTGCAGATACCCTATTTCATGCAGCGAAACATTTGCGATAATGGGGAGCCCCGTTTCTTTTCTAGCAATCTGGAGCACGGTTTCTAACTCATCTAAATCGTAATAGGTTTCAAGAATTAATCCATCTGGACCCTCCATTAATAAACTATAGAGCTGCTCTCTAAAGCTTCGTTTTATTTCTTCTATATCCAAGTCATTTTTACGAATACTCCGCAGTGCCCCAATGGTTCCGAAAACAAATGCTTGTTTGGAAGCAGCTTTTTTAGCTAGTTCTACACCTTTACGATTAATGACACTCACTTCATCTTCTAAGCCATACCGTTTTAATTTATGATAGTTGGCACCATAGGTATTAGATTGAAGAATATCGGCTCCTGCCGCTGTATACGCACGGTGAATCGCCTCAATTTGATCAGGGTCTGTTGTATTCATTTCCTCGTAGCAATGATCGATTCCATGTGAATATAATAATGTTCCCATTGCCCCTTCCCCAACCAAAACTCTTTTTGATAATTCTTGGCGAAAATCCATCTATGCACATCTCCTTGTTTTGTCCTTTCTCTTTTAGAAAGAATCATGTCATTTAGCATTATATGAAGAAAAATAAAAAAAGCCATCTTTAAAGAAGAAGGCTTTTCCTGAAACATTCTCCTCATCTATCAAGCACTGCTTGCTGGATTTAGCACCTTTGCCATAGCCGGTTGCTGAAGTTTCAAAGGGCCAGTCCCTCCACTTCTCTCGATAAGATTCCTATGAAATTTTCTAGTACTCGTTTATATAATATATCTAATTTACATGAATAATAAGAAAATTTCAATAGTTTCTTAACGATTACTCAGCATCTATTAAAAAAAACGTCAGAAGTTTAATTACTGCCCTATAGGTAAATATATAAATAGAACCGCAGAATAGCTGGAGGTGAAGGAATGCTAGAAATTTTAGCAAAGCAGTTTCGAAAACCCGAAGGATTACTGGGGAAAATTGTCGGTAAGATTATGTCCATGGATAATCGTAAGATCAATACATGGACCCTGAATAGGCTGCAAATTAAACCCGGGGACATTATTTTAGAAATCGGGTTTGGACCGGGTGCTGCTATTGAAGATATGTTTAAGAGACAACGAAATTTACGGATTGATGGTATAGATCTCTCACATGATATGCTGAAGGCTGCTTCTACACGAAATTTGGATGCCTTAAAAAAGAAAAAACTACGCTTATTCGAAGGTGATCTTCTAGAGATCGAAGAAGATTTTTATCAATATGACAAAGTCGTCTCGGTTAATAACTATCCATTATGGAAAGACAAACAGAATTCTCTTAAGCGAATTTTTCAACTGATGAAGCATAACGGCATCATTGCCATTACGGTTCAACCGCGGGAGGATGATGCATCCCGAAAAAAGACATTTGCTCATGCACATGAGATCGAACAAGCTTTATACCTTGCTGGATTCCGTAATATTTCAGTGAAATTCAAAAAAATAGCACCAGAACTTACTGTCTGTGTAACAGCTGTTTGTAAAAAATAGACGATCAGAAGTTGGGGACTGAATCCCAACTTCTCTATGTTTTATCCTTCCTGCTCCATCAGGGCCAGTTGTTTTTTTTCTACTCTCTTTTTCCAATCGTCTGCTAGTGAATCCAGCATCAGCATTCCTTCAATATCAGCTTGATTCCCTTCATTATGCAGCAGTATTCGATTTCCCCGCTCAATTGTATAGGCTTCCTGAACCCTTTCCTTTAGAATGATGTCTGATTCACCCTCAATCGTACCTTCTTCAATGACCCTTGCAAAATATCCGGTGTACCCTGTTTCCATAGTCCTTTTCAAAAAAGTCGGAACATCATTAAAATCTGAAATGGTCGCACAAGGAATTCGACCTTGACAGATTTCAACTATACTCGTTCCTATTTGATAGATATCTCCGAAATAAACCTCTGATTCTTTCATACCTGATACCGTTAAATTTTCTCCAAAGGCCGGTCTTTTCAGAACTTTATCGAATTCCTGCTCCCATTGAAGATAATGCTCATTGGGATAAAAACATACTGCCCGATCGGAGCCGCCATGATGCCTCAAATTGCCCACACCATCTCCGGTAAATCCTCTCTGAGACAGATAAATATTTTGAACAGTTTGTTTATCCATTCCCGTAATTAAAGATCTGCCTGACAGCGTTTCCAGCTTAGGTTCACCAATATGTATCCCTTTAATTTTTCGTGTACCCATCAACAATTCCCCCAGACTTATTAACTGTTTACCGAAAAGGATTGTCTCGAACGATCCTATTATGTTATTATAAATTTACAATATCTAGTTGACTAGCTGCAAATTCAACTAGATATTGATTATATTCATTTTCTCTGCTAATTATGAAACGAAATTTAAAGGGGGAGCATCTGCTCCCCCTTTTTTCTGCTGATTATTTAAATGATTGAGCTGCTTTGACTGCTTTTTTCCAACCACCGTATAATTCTTCACGATTCTCTTCATCCATGCTTGGTACAAATTCCTTCTCAAGTTTCCATTGTGCAGCAATTTCCTTGGAATCCTTCCAATAACCTGTCGCCAGACCTGCTAAATAGGCCGCTCCTAGTGCCGTGGTTTCATTAATAGCAGGGCGTTCTACTTCTACAGACAGCATATCGCTTTGGAATTGCATCAAGAAATTATTCTTGACTACTCCACCGTCCACACGCAGTTTTTTCAAATGGATTCCTGAGTCGGCTTCCATCACATCAAGCACATCCCGGGCTTGATAGGCAAGCGATTCAAGCGTTGCTCTGATAAAATGTTCCTTAGACGTCCCTCTAGTTAGCCCAAACACAGAACCTCTGACATCACTGTCCCAATACGGAGTTCCTAAACCAACAAAAGCTGGCACCACATAAACACCATCAGAAGAGGTAACCTTATAGCAATATTCTTCGCTGTCACTGGTATCTTTCAGCATTCGCATCCCGTCTCTCAGCCATTGTACAGCCGAACCGGCAACAAACACGCTTCCTTCCAAAGCATAGGTTACTTTCCCATCTATTCCCCAGGCAATCGTGGTGAGCAGTCCATGTTTTGACTCAACCGCTTTATCACCTGTATTCATCAGCATGAAGCAACCTGTTCCATACGTATTTTTTCCCATTCCTGGCTCGAAACAAGCTTGGCCAAATAATGCTGCTTGCTGATCACCAGCAGCACCTGCAAGGGGAATTTGCTGTCCAAAGAAATGCGTTTCATCTGTACAACCGTAAATTTCAGAAGATGACTTGACTTCAGGAAGCATGGATTTAGGAATATCAAGTATCTCAAGCAATTCCTCATCCCACTGAAGATCATGGATATTAAACATCAATGTCCTTGAAGCATTTGAATAATCAGTCACATGAGCCTTACCAGCGGAAAGTCTCCAAATCAACCATGTTTCGATGGTTCCAAACAATAACTCACCATTTTCAGCCTGTTCTCTAGCACCTTCGACATGATCTAGTATCCATTTCACCTTGGTCCCTGAAAAATATGAATCTAGTCGCAGACCTGTTTTCTTTCTAAATGTATCTTCATACCCTGCTTCTTTTAGGTCTGTACAGATACTCGCTGTTTGGCGTGATTGCCAAACAATAGCATGATAGATTGGCTTACCAGTTTTTTTATTCCAAACGACTGTCGTTTCTCTTTGATTCGTAATCCCAATACTATCGATTTGCGTCGGTTTTATATCACTATCGGACAAACATGTTGCAATAACGGCTAAAACGGATCCCCAAATTTCGTTAGCGTCATGCTCCACCCAACCCGGCTCAGGAAAATACTGTTTAAATTCTTGTTGTGACACATGAACCATTTCCCCTGCTTTATTGAATAAAATGGCTCTTGTACTTGTCGTACCTTGATCAATTGAAAGTATATATTTCTCCACTACATTACAACCCCTTAAACAATTTCTTCCTGTATGATTGTAGAAGATTTCTTTTATTTAAGCAAAGAATATGTTTTTGATATAATAAAAACCGAACGAATAAGCTCGTCCGGTTCCTATAATTATGCTTCTTTTTTTCTAGGGGCTGCTTTTTTACGTGTGCTGGTTTTTTTCGTTTGTTTCCCCGCAGGTTTTGTCCGGTCAATTGACGCCTGTAAGGCAGCCATCAGATCTGTTACATTTGAAGCAGCTTGCTTCGGTTGCTTTGCACTGACCACTTTTTCCCCAGTCTTTTTCGATTCAATCAGCTCCATTAATGCTGTCCGGTATTCATCATGATATTTATCTGGAACAAATTCTGTCGTTAATTGATCAATTAGCATAATCGCTGTATCAAGTTCCTTCTTTACGACATTTTCCCCTGATGGGATATTTGGCACATCCTCCGTTTGACGTACTTCATCCGGATAATGAATGGTTTCCATCAATAATGTCTGATCAAGTACGCGGATCACAGCTAAGCTTTCCTTCGAGCGTATGATAATTTTCGCCAATCCAACTTTCCCTGAAGTCTCCAGAGCTTGTCGTAATAACGAATATGCCTTACTTCCGCCTTCATTAGGAGACATATAGTAGCTTCTGTTGAAATAGATTGGATCGATTTCTGTAATCTTAACAAAATCGATAATTTCAACCGCTTTATCTTCATTTTCTTTTTTCAGTTGAGCTAACTCCTCATCCTCAAGAACAACAAACTTCCCTTTCGTATATTCATATGCTCTGACGATATCATCTTTGCCCACTTCCTTCTTACAAACGGGGCAGACTTTTTCATATTTTATTGGTGAATGACATTCCTTATGCAACGTTCGTAAGGAAATATCTTTATCTTCAGTAGCTGCATGGAGTTTAATTGGAATATTAACTAATCCAAAGCTAATGCTCCCCTTCCAAATTGTATGCATCGTGTCACCCTCTTCATAAATTTATTGGTTATCTCAATTTTCTCCAAATTCTTTGAAAGTTATTCTTTATCTCTTGGATTGATTTTTTTATGATGTGGAAACACTATTTATGAAGATAAAGGGAGGAATTTATATTGAAACCAATGCTGCCCACCTATCGAGATGATGCTCCCAAGGGGACAGACTGGCTTTTCGAGCCGAAATTTGATGGGTTTCGCGCGATATTAACCCTGTCAAAACATCATATTTCTTTAATAAGCAGAAATGGAAAAGAATTATTACCACAATTCCCTGAAATTGAAGCGTTTATCAACTCCATCCTACCTAATATAGAAAAGGAGCTGCCGCTCGTATTCGACGGGGAATTAGTCTGGCTGGAAAACCCTTATAAATCTAATTTCATGCAAATGCAGTGGCGTGGACGACTGCGGAATGTCGAATTAATTACAAAGGCAGCGACACTGTCTCCTTGTACCCTTCTTGCTTTTGATTTATTACAGATAAAAGGCAAAAGCATCATGGATTTGCCTTATGTAAAACGAAAAAGCCTTCTCTTCGGTTTTGGTCAAAAACAAAAGCTGCCATTATTACCAGAGCCTATGCATGATGCAAGAATACAACTTGTCCCAAACAGCGAAACGTTTGACTTCATAAAAGAACAAATACTGCTTCACGATGGAGAGGGAATTGTCGCGAAAAACGCTCAAAGTTCTTGGCAAGAAGGTAAGCGCACCGAAAACTGGTATAAACTAAAAAACTGGCGAACCGTAACCTGTTTCATCACCGCCCTTGATAAAGAAAATAAATATTTGACGTGCGGTGTCTATAAAGCTGACGAAATCGTTAAAATTGGACAAGTAAAAAACGGCATCCAGCCTTCAGAAAAAGAAATCATACGAACCCTTGTTAAAAACAATGCACATTCAGAAGACGACCGCTATTACTTCATGGACCCTTCTCTTTGTATCTCTGTTCATTTTCTGCATGCCTATGATCAAGATCATCTACGGGAGCCTCAATTCGACCGTTTCGTCCTAGATCAAGTTCCCCAGAACTGTACATGGGAAGCATTCACAACTGCTCAATATACGTTTCCAGAAACCGTAACGGTTACCTCTCCAGATAAACCAATTTGGGAGTTATCTACCCAAACCGTGACCAAAGTGGACTATCTGCAATACCTACGAATTATCTCAAGCTGGTTTCTTCCGTTTCTTCAGAATCGTTCGCTTACCTCTATCCGTTATCCGCATGGCGTACTAGGCGGCGAACGATTTTTCCAAAAAAATGTGCCTGAATATGCACCCGATTTTGTGAAGACCGTGCTAGAGTCTGATCATGAAGCTATTCTTTGTAATGATCTTCAAACATTACTCTGGCTCGGAAATCAGCTTGCTATCGAATTTCACACCCCTTTTCAGAAATCAGGAAAAATAATGCCTGACGAACTTGTACTAGATCTTGATCCGCCCGGGCATGGTCACTTTCATTTAGCCATCAAAGCCGCTCTCATTATTAAAGGCACCTTGGACACATTAAATCTTTCAGCCTTTGTTAAAACATCCGGAAATCGAGGACTACAGGTGCATATTCCCTTACCGGCAGATGTTTTTTCATACAATGATACAAGAATGTTCACCGAATTTTTAGGCGACTACATAACAGGAGCCTATCCAGATGATTTCACGACCGAACGAATGATCAAAAAAAGAGGCACTAGGCTCTATCTCGATTTTGTCCAACATCATGAAGGAAAAACACTAATAGCCCCCTATTCACCACGCGGCAATAACTTTGCCGGTGTCGCAACACCGCTTTATTGGGACGAACTCCAAGATCACATCCAAATTACGGACTACACGATCCTTACTGTCCCAGAAAGAATTAGAAAACTCGGCTGCCCTTTTGCCGAAATGGAAAAAGCACGATCCCAACAGCCTTTCGGAGAAGTCCTCGCCTTTTTAAAGCAAAACCGCCTCAAGCCTCATCAGAATTAAAAGACCAGCTGCCAGCTGGTCTACATTGTTTGTATTGAGGGGGCTTTCATAGGTTATGGCTTTGTTTTAAGGTTAATCCCGTCTGGAGATTTATATTCCTCACGCTGTATTTAGATTTTAAAAATACTTTGAAGCTAAACATGAAATAGTGGAAAATTATGGACAATTATTATCTGCTAGCTTTGTGAATATTATTCCACTTCGCTATTCTGAATGGTCCAAACCGCAAACACAGAGACATCGCAAAAATGACTCCGCTATATTCAAATCCTTTTAGTTATTTCAATTGAATGATCAAACTCTATGTATTGTTTTAAACATCTTAATTTTTTAAAGTTTGAATGCTGATTATGTTTTCGGCTATATGAGATTGGTATAGGCTATATTTAGCCGAAGGAGTTTAATGTCTTTAAGATATTCTTTTCCTCTTGAATAGTCTTCTGTCTAGATTCAATTCATTTCTCCCCCATTATATAACCTAGGATTCATTTCTTATGTTCTATCCTGAAGATTATGGTAATCTATACCTATAATTACATAAATAGACTTTTTTCTACTGTTTTTATCTTTTCCCTAATCCAATCCAAATTTTAACCTA